>JAKBSX010000454.1 GCA_021844725.1 Actinomycetes bacterium
GCTCTGCCGAACTCATCTCTTGTCTTTACAGTTGAGAACCTCGGGCGGGGACAAACAACGCCTCTCCCTATCCAATTCGACTTTTCGACGAATTTCAAACCGGACGGATTGCCCTCGGCCAGGAATATTCGTATTGAAAAAGCACGACGTTCCGAGTCCATATTCAACCCTCTATTGTTTAGGCTTCAATACAATGATCAGCTCTTCGGCAGGTTGCCTTGCGAAACGTCCTTTCTTTTCGTCTTTACTCTTTCGATTGCCACCCAGAGTACTAAACTTGCTTTTGACCACTTTCTGACTCACCGTGAAATATTTCTTCGCGATGCGAACCACCTTTTTGCCAGACAAGCCATTTGAGCATTCATGGTTTGGAAAGGTCACTATAGCCTTAGCTTTTTTCGCCGCAACCGCTGACAGAAGCTCGTCGAGAGCCTTGGCCGAGTCCTTCTGCAGACTAAATCTTGACCGCGGCCTGAGCGTTGGGCTAGGGTATCGTCCTACGCCATCCACTGGACCACACTTGCCAGTTGCGATAGTTTCAAGCACATGATAGAATCGGCTATAGTGTACGCCGGAGTAAGGTGGATCTATAAACACTAGGTCGCCTTCCTGCAACGTACTGGCCGCCTCTACCGCATCTCGCACTTCAGCCCTGCCAGGTATCTTTGCATACTGCTCCGATATGGATTCAAATGCTGTCTGCACCCTCTTCACGATGTCCAAGTCCCAAGCAGCCTTAATGAATTTCTTGGCGGTACGAGTCGGTTGAAACGGTTGTGCAGTGTGCCCGGGAGACGCAGCGCATTGGCTCGCGGCCTTGATAAGTGCCGCCAAGGCGACGTTGCGGACTGGCTCTTCCGACGGAAGAGAACCGCGAAGTGCATCGATCCATACCGCCTGACTTGGACTAAAGTAATGCCCACCGTAGGCCTTGGTGATTGGAAGATCTTGAAGAGCACACCAAGAACGAAAACCCTTGACAATCGTTTGAGTGAGTTTCGCTTCTACTGGTGGTTTGATCGCTTGATATGCATCCCTTGCACTTGCAAGCCATGAGACCCAAATGGTTTTCCATTCAATCTGCGACTCTCGGGAAACGACTGCGTTGGTTAACACGGTCGAGTAACACTGTAGGTCGTAGGCAAACACACCTACAGGATATTTCTGAGCAACATGATTGGCCACAGCGCCCGAGCCAACGAACAGATCGACGAATCTATTTGCAGACGCAATTTCCTTTTCCAGGAGGTCCCCTAAGCCGTTCTGAAGCATCGCTCGCTTCGAACCCATGTACTTCATAAACTATGTGTCCCTCTCCATTAGGGATCCTATGTCGGCATCTTCAAGTTGGAAATCCATCTTCAAATCTCTACACCACACCGGTTCCCGGTGAGCTTGCCAAAATCTGTTGCTTGACACGGAGCGATCAAGATAGTCTCGGAAAGTAACAATCCTCTGGTACGCGAGTATTTGGACATTATCAAGGTCAGGATAATCGTCCCTGTAGACCTCGGTTACCGCAAAGCGACGAATTCGACTGATCTTTTGAATGGACAGGGAAAGTCCTTCGTTTCCAGGAAATCCGAGCCTGACGAAGTTACCAATGTGATCTGTATAGCTAGCGAAATTGCGATGGGAACAATCCGATGTCTTATCCCTTTCGCTATTACGCCGAAACAGCGGATTATTTTGGAAATCAGGATGTTCCTTAACTACTTTCCAATAGAAAGAATGTTCTCCGTTATCTTTCTCCTTTAGATAGGAGACCCGAAAGCCACCACGCTCAACGACAATCTGCGCCACCCTTCTTCCGGTGAAAGACTTAAAGAAGCCAAATGCATGTGCAAAGGCTCGCATGACAAAGTGGCTAGCATAGTAACCTGTTACCGAAGACCATATGCCGCTGTAGTTCCTTAAGGCCACAGACCAAAGAAAACTGTGGATTGCTCTCTGCCATAATTCGACACTTGCAGAGGCAAAGAGTTTTGCGTTTTCATGTGAGAGTGTACTCGAGCCGTCGTCAATCAATTGTGAGATATGCGCGGCCAGTGTTCCCGCTTGGGGGAAACCAATGCTTGAACCAGCGCGGTCTAACCTGGCAAAGGTCAAGTCCAAGACCTTGTTCGAAAGCGAGTAGTCAATCATCTGAAATGTGAAGGCCGTTATTTACGACTCTGCGCGCTCCGTCTGCCAAGATTGCGATTCTCTTCTCCGAGACTCTGCTAAGCGTCCTCTCTGTAAAAGCAGCTGCCCAAAGCCGATCCCTAAATCGGCCGATACCTCCGCTTCCAAGGAATCCAAGCTTCTTGAAGCTATCCTTTGAAACAAATTTTCCACCTTCGGTTAACCCTGCCCTTCCAATGACACCCCTGAGCCAATTGGTTACCTCCGACCGCGCCTCTTCCGACAGCAACCGCACCCCTTTTTCTCTCAGTTGAAAAATTATGGCGGGCGTGAGCCCTAACATGGACACTAGTACTCGACCTTGGTACACAACGTTCTGGCGATCAAGTTCGGTAACGCCTTTCGCTTCCATTCGCCCTGACGCGTTGAGCCAGCACTCCAATACCTGGGAGAGAAAAGTGGTCTGTGATTCAATATCCGAGAGGTCACATGCGTCCATGGACGGAATCACGCCTTCGATCCCAGAATTCAGGGTGGCCAGTGCGACTACGTCTTTCACTCCGTACCTTATGCCAGGGATCTGAATCATGCCAACAAGCGGCCCGGTTTCCAACATTAACCTTCTACCGATATCCTGAGAGCGTTCCTTCACATCCAATGGCTGCCGGCGCCCCCGTGCAAGTGGAAATAGGTCCGCAACCAACGAGCGATCCACCTTCTTCTGATTTAAATTCACATCAATAAAAATCTGCGCTTGGTGGACTGGTGGTTTGTTTATGGGATCAAGATTGAGAAAGACTTCGGCAGGAATAAGCCACTCAGCAGCGGGTTCCGATTTATGTAGCAGCTTCAGCGCAAGATATGCCCCATTAATTCTGTGCTGACCATCGATTACGGTCAAGTAGAAATCCTCCGCATTGGGGTCTAGCACTAGCTCGCCGCTTTCCGGGACCTTCTTGCTAGGTTCGAATTCTCCGCCGTTTACGTGCACCAACACGTTGCTAAAGAAAGGGAATGAACTTCTTGTGTACTTGACTGTACCTCGAACCTGAGGGGGCCACTCTCGTCCCGGATCATTTTTCCTCGGTTCATATACCGGATCGAACACTTCATCAAGAACTTTGTCGATATCCTGAATTTCTTGTTGAAGAAGATAAGAAGCGATCTGCGCTACGCGCTTCCAGTCTAAGGCCCGCTGAATCGCTTTTGCCTTCATCGGATCCCTTTTCGGCACATGTGGCAGACCAGGCCACCACTCCATTAATTTGACGACGTCCAGAGCGCACAGCAGGTGATATGCATTTGCAAGATCTGGTGGGCTAAACGGATTCCTTGGTACTACAACCGAAATCCGCTCGGGATCACCGCCTTTAGACTGTTGCATCTTAGCTCCCATTCAAAGTAAGAAGTGTTAACACCATAGAATAAAATTGCACGTTGTATCCATCCAGATCCACAAAGACCAGCGCTACCTGGCGTCTGGATGTTAAGAAATCCCATTGAAATTGACAACTACGTTGCATAAATGCAAATTCTATCCTATTTGAGGTGAACCGAAAGAATCATCTCCTAAAATCTCCAAACCTCACCTCCAGCTCTTCGCGTGCGGTGAAAACCGGGGGCCGCTTGCTTGTCCTGCGGGGCCATTGACAAAACGCTTGAATATGTTTATCATATACATGAAATGGATCGCGAGTCGATAGCCCGATTGCTGACTG
>JAKBSX010000455.1 GCA_021844725.1 Actinomycetes bacterium
TGAACCTTCAACAATTGTAGGTGGGTTCTGACCATAGAAACTGGATCACCTCTTTGTGACGTAGAGGCGCTCGTAAGCTTAATGGGAATCATCACCGATGGACTGGGGGCCGAGGTGGTCGTGCTGGAGCCGAAGGTTCATGATCAACTGGTTGCTTCCGTGTCACATGTGGAGCATCTAATTGCCTCTGCATTAGTGGAGCTGGTTCGCAACTCTGGTAGGGAAAGATTGGCGGCAGTGTTGGCGGCTGGTAGTTTTAGAGACGCAACGCGGGTTGCGATGTCTTCGGCGGATATGGCGGTGCCTTTTTTGAAATCCAATCCATTTCTTAGAGAAACGGTAGAGGAGTTCACGCAATGTCTAAATAGGCTGAGCCAACGACTCTCCAATCAGAGTGCGGTTGTGGAATCTTGGGAATCTGCACGTATCTGGAGGGAGAAATTGGAAGGTGTCAATGCCTCTGCGGGGGAATTTGAGCTTGATTATACAGAAGATCTTGTTTCTGAGCTGATCCGGCTTTCATTATCAGGTCGGGTTTTTAGCGGCATTGAAGCCACCGAATCTAAGGTGATAATCAAATCCCGTTCGATTTAGAACTCAAATTGAACAGATATCCGGGTATCAATCACTGGATAAAGCGTCTCGTGGACATAGTTTTGATGTATAGGGTCTTCGAGGTATTTTATGACATCTTCATTTGAGTCGAAGTCCGCAACTACAGCAAGATCGCCGGATTTACCAGGCTGCAGACCCCGGTCAA
Source organism: Actinomycetes bacterium (assembly GCA_021844725.1). The sequence goes on from JAKBSX010000455.1 coordinate 761, forward strand.
GCCCAGCTGAAAATGACCTCACCCATGGGATAGTAGGCAAGACCTGATTAGCTTTTTCCACTGCTGAAATCAATGTTTTTTGGTCGACTTCTGGTTTGCATGTAAAAATTACGCAATGTCTTATCAATGCTTTCCTCCAGGCGGGATAGAGAATTCGAAGGCTACATTAAGCCAGCATACATCGCTCCATCTACGTGAATTGAAGTTCCACTTATATATCTTGCTGGCTGAGAGCATAAAAACGCTATCAATGCGCCAAAGTCGTCGGGGGAACCGAGTGTTTTTGAAGGTAATTGACTTGCAATCTGTGAGACTTTATCTCCATTTAGTTCTTCAAATCGAGCAGTCGAATGGAATCCTGGTTGCACTGTATTTACAGTAATATTCTTCCCGGCGACCGCGGTCGCCATGGTTTTCATGAATGCGGTCAGTCCGGTTCGCGCCGAATTGGAAAGTATAAGATTTGGTGAAGGCTGGCGTACCCATAGGGACGTTATCGCTACAATTCTGCCCCATCCTGACGTTTCCATTATCGGAACTGCGGCTATCGAAAGTGCGATCGACGAAAGCATGTTGGCATCAAGCGCAGATCGATAACCATCAATGTTGTGGTCGAAAAATCCTCCCGGCGGGGGACCGCCTGAGTTGCAAATCAGAATATCTAAACCCTCTAGCCGATTCGCCGCGTTTTCAACTAGGGATTTCGCGTTTTCTGGATCATTGAGGTCGGTTACCATGTAGCTGGTTTCTCCGTTAATTTCCTCAATTGCTGCTTTGAGTTTATCTTCAGATCGGGAGGCGATTACCACCTTTACGCCTTCTTGAGCTAGGGCTTTGGCTGCACCTAGACCCAAACCCGAGGAACCTCCGGTTACTAGAGCTTTTTTGTTTTTGATGCCTAAATCCACTCTCTATCTCATTTCTGGGGTCAACCATTTTTAACTAGGTCCATGATTTGAGGTAATCAGATTAACAGCTATATAGAGATTGTGGTGGTGCTACTCCTGGTCTGTTTCCTTGTCAGCTGGGAGGTGAATTATTACCACCGGGGCAGGGCAGTGATGAACAAGCTGTTGGCCAACGGATCCCAGTAACAGTCCGGTAAATCCGCCTTTGCCGCGGGACCCAACGACAACCAGGTCGGCTTCTTTGGCTTTTTCAATAATCGTTTGGGCAGTCGGGCCTTGCACTAACGTAGTTGTAAGCTCCAATTGAGGATGCTCAGAGCGGACCTTTGCAGCAACCTCTTCGAGGACCGTGCTGGCATCATTTTCGAAATCTTCCAGGACCGCGACGTATCCGCCATATCCTAGATTTGGGTAGTTCCATGCGTGCACAAGCTCTAATTTGGCGTTGCGGATCTCTGCCTCTTGGGCGGCCCATTCGGTTGCCCTATTTGCGCTAGGGGAACCATCGACTCCCACCACCACCTTCCCAAATTTGTTTACTTTCATTTTTTCCTCCTCGACTTGATTTAGTAATGACTTGTAGAAACAGATTGGCAGCCGACCGAAATCCTTTCAAGCTTTATGCTAGCTATTTTTAGGTGGGACTACCACAACTGGCACCGATGAGTGTTCGATAATCTGATGGGCAGTGGAACCAAGCAGTGAGTCAATAGTATGGCTCCTGGTGCCGAGTATTATTATGTCGGCCTGTTCCTCCTCGGCGATTGCGAGAAGAGTGGTGGTAGGATTTCCGTCTACAATAATTTTTTGAGATCGTAAACCTGAGTCGTTTAGGATATCGCACCACTGATCTTCAAACGCTTGAATTATTTTTAATCTGTACTGATCTATGGGGGTCAAGTGACCCTGATATAGAGTGGTAAGTTTTCCGATTGCGTGGCAGGCTATTACTTCGGCGTTAATGGGGCGAGCAAGTTCAATCGCAAATGCCAAGGCTTGCTTAGATTCGGGTGAACTATCAACACCTGCCAGAATTCTTTTTAGTGTCATTTGTCAAATCTCATCGTAAAGGGAGGTTGTTCGCTCGATGGAACCGGGTAAAGGCCTATTCTGATCTCAGCTCGCAGCTAAGAATAGCATATGGAAATCAGTGTTGGCTAAATTGCATGCAAGCTCTGGCGATATTGACGGCATGATCACCGAATCTTTCATAGAACCTCGCTACCATTGCGGTCTCGATAATCACTGATATTGGCATAGTTCCAGCGACGATTTCTGTTATTAAAGATAGGTGCAGGTCGTCGAGATCATCGTCCAGGTTATCGAGAGTCGTAGCTGCTTCAAAATCCTTGTCGCAAAAAGCATCTGTTGCCATTCGCCACATCTGGGTCCCAATGTCTCCCATCTGCTGAACGATTCCACGGCTCCGTGGAGTCATCTCTTGTCCGATTTCAATTAGGGCTCGTTGCGCAATATGTTCTGCCAGGTCGCCGCTTCTTTCGAGTTCGGGAATCAGACGCAAAACTGTGATTAGATAGTTGATATCAGAGGAGGAGAGGCGGTGCTCCTTAAGCATGGTTTGGGCGGTGCTAAGAAGTTGACGGTAGAGGGTGTCAATAAGGCGGTCTCTCTCAATAAGAGTCTTGGCGGCGGCTTTGTCTCCGGAGAGTAGAGCATCTGTTGCTCCGGCGAATCCATCACCGACTAGGGCAAATAGCTCGGTCATTTCTCGTTCGATTGTACTAAAAGTAATGTGATCGGATTCGATGGGCATTTTCCTAGTTTAGTAATATTCTATGCCTGAGGTTTACCGTAGCGAAAACATACAGCCGTTTGGCCATACATTTGGTGATGAGATTTTTATTTTGCGCGATTTGCACGACAAATCCCTTCCCTCAGCGAGGGGAGGAGGCCGAAGCCCTACTGTCCCATCATGTTGGCGTTGGGACGACTTTTTGACACCAGGCTTGGGATAATGTCATTAAGCTCCTCAGCTTCCCAGCGCCGGTCTCTATCGACTGATGGTCCAGCATGCCAACCTTCGGCTACGTCTATATGGCCACCGACAATATCGAATACCCTACCTGTGATCTCCTTCGATTTTTCCGATCCTAGCCAAACCACTAAAGGAGATATGTTTTCTGGAGCCAAAGGGTCAAATTGAAATCG
>JAKBSX010000456.1 GCA_021844725.1 Actinomycetes bacterium
TTCCGATCTAGGGGTTTTCTCGTCTACCGGTAAAAAACTCCGGTATTCTTCAACCACTCCGCGCCAGGTGAGTCGATCCGACGCTGGCCTGTTCAGATCTTGAGCCATCAACTAAAACCTCATCATAATTTCATCCGCTCGGTCGCTGTGAACCTTCAACCTGGAAGTACCCTTATAAAACCAACCAGCCTCTTAGCTGAGTCAAGACCAACCACGTCATCCAGAGTCTTTTTCATGTCACTTTCTTTTGCCTGATGGGTAATGAAAATTAGCCTCGCATCCTGACCAAGCCCCACCTGTTCCATCGACATTATTGAAACACCATTTCGACCAAACACCGTGGCTACCTGAGCCAATACTCCCGGCTTGTCACTCACATCGAGAGCAATATAAAACTGTGAAGTCAACTCATCTATCGAGAGCAACTGCCCGATCGATCGCTCAACATGACGTTCTGTGGTTCCATACCTTAGATTGTGAGCCGCATCAATTATATCGCCCAGAACAGCCGATGCCGTGGGGAGTCCGCCTGCTCCTCTTCCATAGAACATCAGCTCTCCAACTGAATCACCCTCGATGAAAACCGCATTAAATGCGTCCCTAACCGATGCCAATGGATGAGTGAAAGGAACCATTGCGGGATAGACCCTGACGGAAATCTTCCCACTGTCACCTTCTGAATCTCCGATCCATTCACAGATAGCAAGCAGCTTGATCGTGTAACCATGACGCTTAGCGAAATCAAAGTCATCCAAGGTGATAGAGGTGATGCCATCTCTAGAGACATCCCCCAGCGATACCTTACGGCTGAATGCAATCGAAGCAAGAATTGCAGCCTTGGCGGCGGCATCGACCCCTTCCACGTCAGAAGTCGGATCAGATTCCGCATATCCGAGCTGCTGTGCGGATTTCAGGGCTTCTTGATAGCTGAGCCGATCCTCTGCCATCCTGGTAAGTATGTAGTTGGTTGTGCCATTCACAATCCCAGTAACCCTTCGAAGACGCTCAGCGGCAAGAGATACTCTAAGTGACCGTATAAGAGGGATACCTCCAGCCACCGCTGCTTCAAAGAAAATATCTCTTCCCTGAGAACTGGCAAGCTCAGAAATTTCCTCGCCAAAATCACTGAAAAGAGTCTTATTTGCAGTTACCACCGACTTCTTATTACGCAAAGAGCGTTCTATCAAATCTTTGGCCGGTTCATATCCCCCCATTACCTCGACAACAATATCGATGGAAGGATCGTCAACTACTGAATACGGATCATCGGTCAAAAGCTCAGTTGGAACCCACTCGGGACGTGAACTAGACACATCACGAACTGCTATCTTGGCTATCTCAAGTACCTCGCCTGTCTGTGCCTCTATCAATCTTTGGTCTTCGGCTATGATCTTGACCAAAGCAGCTCCAACGTTGCCGCAACCAAGTATCCCTAATCGAATCGGTATAGAACTCACTCCTCCAACTTAGCGTCCCTTGGGACGCTCTTCTCGTACTTCATTCAACGTCCAGAGAGACAAGATCGTCCACCGTCTCCCTGCGTAATACCAATCGGTATCCTTCATTGTTTACAAACACAACTGGAGGTCGGGTGACTTTGTTATAATTGGAGGCCATAGAGTATCCGTATGCCCCCGTCACGGGAGTAGCGATATAATCACCAATCTTGACTGATGATGGCAGCCGACCATCTTTAACCAGGATATCTCCAGATTCGCAGTGTTTACCTACCACTGTAACCTTTCGCTCTCTGAAGCTCAAAAGATTGTCAATAGCAAACACCTCATACCCACTGTCATATAGCACGGGACGTGGATTATCACTCATTCCTCCATCCACACTCAGGTAGGTCCTGACAGATGGAATCTCCTTGATCGTTCCAACCTCATACACCGTTATGGCGGTCGGAGCCACTAGAGACCTCCCCGGCTCAACCATGATTCGCGCTGACGAGGGTATTCCCGCCGCCCTCGCACCATCTTGAAGCGCAGATGCCCACTCCTCAAAAGATATCCTGGGCTCACCCTGCAGATATGGGACTCCAAGGCCGCCGCCAAAATTTAGCTCGTCAACACCTGCCGAAGCAAAAAATGGCGCCAGAATCTCGACCTCTTTCACGAATGAATCAAGGGAAAAGATCTGACTCCCAATATGAGCATGGACTCCCACCAGCTGCAAGCTGTCCGAAGTCCTCAGCCGATCCATGGCGAGTTTGGCATCTCCCGACATCATCCCGAATCCAAACTTTGAGTCGTCTTGGCCGGTCATTACGAACTCGTGCGTATGTGCTTCCACACCTGGAGTTACTCTGATCCAAACTTTTACTGGTCCTCTGTCTGCAGCTAAAGCCTCAAGTCGATCGATCTCATTGAAAGAATCAACCACGATTCGGCCTACGCCGACTTCCAGAGCCAGTTGGAGCTCGCTACGGGATTTGTTGTTGCCGTGGAATACGACTCTCTCGGCAGGAAATCCTGCCCTTAGGGCTACGGCCAATTCTCCCCCGGAAGCAACGTCAAGGTGCAATCCTTCATCCGCACAGATTTTGGCCATTGCAATACACAAAAATGCTTTAGAGGCATAAGCCACATCTGCACCAAACAAATTCTTCAGCTGCCTGGCACGGTCCCTTATTTGTACTTCGTCATAGATAAAAAGAGGCGTCCCAAATTCTTTGGCAAGATCTGACACTTTCTGGCCCCGGATCCAGAGCGATCCATCCCTGCCGACACCAGATCCTTCGGGAAGTAGATGCAGAGCTATGGGATCTTCTGGAGTAATATCTGGATTTATGCCTTCGAACATGTCCTGATAAGGATTCATCACATTCTCTCCAGTGCCTCTACTCCAAGAAGCGATAACGCCACTCTAAGCGCCAATTTGCAACCAGCTACCAATGCAAGCCTGGCATAGGTAAGTTCTAAATCCACCGAATCGGAAATCACATAGCAGTCATGATAAAAACTGTGGAAAAGTCCTGAGAACTCTTTCAGCCAATTGGCAACTTTGAAGGGCGCCCTTTCCTTGGCCGCCTCCTCAACTATTTCAGGAAGCATCCTCATCTCACGCAGAAGAGCCAACTCTCTCGGATGGGAAAGTAGAGACAGGTTGATCTTAGAAATCTCCGGAACAATAATGCCCTTCTGATCCCTTACCCTTTCTATTGAGGCCATCCTCGCGTGTGCGTACTGAATGTAGTAAACCGGGTTGTCCATCGACTCCGCCGTGACCTTATCGATATCGACAGAAGTCGCTCGATCGATAGAAGTGGAAAGCGACAAGATGCGGGTAGCTGAAGGTCCAAGGTCATCCACCAGGTCTCCCAGTGGAATAAGATTCCCTTTGCGTTTTGAAAACTTGAGTCGGTCCGAGCCAGATAATAGCGAAACCATCTGACCTAAAATAATTTCCAATCGGGAGGCACCAATTTCTAATGCCTCCATAGCCGCTTTTAGAGATGCCACCTGACCGTGATGGTCTGCGCCAAAAATGTCGATAGCCCGGTCAAACCCTCTGATTACCAATTTGTTGTAGTGATAGGCGATGTCCCCGGCGAGATAGGTGAAATCCCCATCGGACTTGGTCAGGAAGCGATCCCTGCTGTCACCGAATTTAGTTGATAAAAATAGCTTCTTGCCATCCTGGTCAACCACCAGCCCCTTGGCTTCAAGTAGCTCAACCATCTCCTGCACTGCCCCGGATTCTTCAATTGAAGCCTGAGAATACCAGACATTAAAATGTATCCCAAGCTTCTCGAGGGAGTCTCGGATAGTCTCGAGGTTCTTTTCTGCAGCCCACTTGCCAGCTTCAAGGACCTCTTCGGGACCGTCATAT
>JAKBSX010000457.1 GCA_021844725.1 Actinomycetes bacterium
CAAAGCGTGTTATTCGTAATATGTTTCTATCGATCAGCTTCTTAGTTGCCTTGTCAAGATCACGAAGACGCCGAGTGATCTCCTCCTTATCAAGTCTCAAGTTGTCGACATGGAGGGACTATACTCGGACACAAAGTTGTTCCGATCGAAATCGCAGGGGCGTACATTCCAGCCGGAAGGTTTCCTCTATTATCCGTGCCTCTTATGACCGTCATACCAGCAAAGGTTGCGGGTGTCAAAACAATAGTTGTCTCAACCCCTCCTGGCACAAATCGACCTCATCCAGCGACTCTATATGGCATGGTTGCGGCTGGCGCAACCGACATTTTCACGATCGGTGGTGCTCAGGCAATAGCTGCCATGGCCTATGGAACGAAGAGCGTTCCAAAAGTTGAGAAAATTGTTGGTCCGGGTAACAGATTTGTGAACGAGGCGAAGAAACAAGTCTTTGGTGAAGTGGGAATAGATCTCTTGGCAGGTCCCAGTGAAGTTCTCGTTTTTGCTGATCAAAGCTCAGTGTTCGAGCATGTTGTCTTTGATTTACTAGCCCAAGCTGAACATGATCCCGATGCGCGCGCTTGTTTAGTGACAACATCGAGCGAACTCGCAAACAAAGTAAATCGCGAGATATCAGGGTATATCGAAAATCTAGAAACAAGGGACATATTGAAACTATCATGGAATGACCATGGAAGGATTGTGCTCGTTGATTCTATTCAGGAAGGAATAAACTGCGTAAATGATTATGCCCCCGAGCATCTAGAGCTTCATTTGGCCAAAAAGAACATGCCCTCAGCTTTTAAAGGGCTAAGAAACTATGGGTCGATATTCCTTGGAGACAACACACCCGTCGTATTCTCCGACAAACTGATAGGTACAAATCATGTGCTTCCCACTGGGAGATCCGCACGATATACAGGCGGATTGAACGTTGGAACATTTCTAAAGATTCTCACCTATCAAGACGTAAGGAGCAAAACGGCAAGGCGGGTGCTAGCTGAAAGTGCAGCAATGCAAAGTCACATAGAGAACCTTGCAGCTCACGCAGGGTCAGCTGAGCTCCGAAAATAGACCCCTATTCTCTTAGTCTTACTTTTTCAGACCCTACAGGCTTTCTATAGGGCTTTCTATAGGTTCCGAAAAATTCTATTTCATGGTCTCTTACTCAGGGGGTATCTGCGAAAATACCATCTTGATATCCAATTTCTTCCTTGTCCTTAGATAGTAGCGTTGTCCCTCATAGAGAATCAAGCCGGCAGCTATTATCGCGGCAAGTAACCCCAAGGCAAAGTTTAGACTAGTGCCGAGATACGAGAAAGATGTTATTGGATAAACCAGACTAAAGAAATCAAATCCGAATAGACCGATTCCAGCCAACCCACCTATTGAAATCAGGGGCCAGCTCCCTAATTTCCAACCCATCCATCCCTGAAGTGACGAAAAGTTCTGCTTGAACGTGCTCTTTCTAAGAGGATAGAGAAACGCCGCAATACAAGGAACTATGGAAATCAATGGAAAAATCATAGCAGTATTCAGCCAAGCGAACACGAAGCCACCATACCAGAAAAGTGTACTCATGACCAATCCAACAGCAGCTAGCGCAACTATTGCCCAGTGTGGAGAGTGAAACCTGTCGTTAACCTCGGAAAGTTTGGCTGGGACAAGTCTGTCAAATGACATTGCGAATATTACCTTACTATACATCATCATGTACACTAGTGCCAAAAGGAAAAAGCCAATAGCCTGGTCAAAATTGACTAGGAATCCTAGCCATGGAGGGCTCGCAAGTGAAACAAGAAGATTTGCAGACGGCTCCACAGGAAGACCTGTAAGTTTCCCGCTTGTGTAGAGGTTGCTTATTGCGCTAAGGAAACCTGTTCCGAAGACCGAAGTGACGGCAAAACTCATTCCAACTCCAAAAACCAACGCAGTAAGGAGAGCTAGAATCAGCGATTTTGGAACCGTGCTAGAGACTCGCTTGGTTTCGCCGACAAGATAGGTGTTCAGATTGAAACCTCCATAGAATGAAAAGTAACCCAATGGTAGTGCACCGAGCAATGTGGAGTAGAGGCTGAATTGCGTCCATGAAGGATTTTGTGCAACGGACCCCTGAATTGAAGCATAAGTTACGTTTTGCGAACTCATGATTCCATCGAAAACACTTGGGAAAGTTGATTTGTTCAATGAGAGCAAAGCTGCCACAAAGATGAACATACCAATGGCATACACGATAAAAGCGTAATTCGTCACGTGTTTTACTAGGCGGACACCGAAGATGGCAATTGCTGTCACCGCGAGAGCGAATAGAACTGAAACAATGAAACCATCAGGAACTACTGAGATTTGTGCGGCTAGCGACATCAATCCAGAATTATTTGTCGTCGCACCAAGAGAGAAGAAAAGTTGCGCCAACGAGAAAGAGACAAAATAGTAAGATTGGTAAACAAGTGCCCCGACTGCACCCGCAAGTATCGCAGAAATTCCCATGATCGAGCCTAGCCTGCCGTTGAATCGTGCTGTCCAAATATAGTCTCCACCCGCCCTTGGCATGGCAGAGCTAAAAATAGAGTATATCACGACGAGGGCGATGCCTGGTATTGCCGCTATCAGAAATATTCCAGCGAGACTCGCCCCAGGAAAGAAAGATGGCGCAAGAACAAGATCAATTACGAAACCGCCTACAATATTGATGTTCGCCATTGCAATTACAAACATGTCAAGGAGTCCGAGTTCTCTTACTAGGCCTGTCGCTCCTCTTCTAAACACAACTTCGCGTGACAATTGACAAGCGCAGGGCCCTACACTTTTTATTTAAACATGGAGGTGGAATCAGTGATCAGAGCGGCACTATTCAGCTTAAGAAATTGACGGCCAGTAACAGTAAAGTATGAGAAACTAGCTAAGTTGACAGTTGATCTAATGAAACTAGCGCTTTTCTCTGTGAGCTACAGTGGAATGTGGTACAAGGGCCCTGCTCTCTCACTTCGGGAGCAGATTGTTAAAGCTAAACAAATGGGCTTTGATGGTCTTTCCGTCGAAACAAAGAGACCAGTTGCCTCTCCATTGGATCTTGATAGGAAGGAAAGAAAGGAGATAGCCTCAATGGCAAGATCCTATGGAATTGAACTTTGCGCCCTGGAAGCTAACAATGATTTCTCAAGTCCGATTCCAGAGCAGAGAGAAAATAATCTTCTAATGGTCAAATCAATTATCGAAATGGCTCATGATATGGACGTGGGCCTTGTGAAAATCTTTGCCGCATGGCCAGGAGTTACTATGCGAAATGGTATCGCCACATATGAGCTAGCCCGTAAGTACTTTGCGCGGCAAAACGATGTCACGAATCTCGAACGATGGAGCTGGGTGGTTCAAGCCATCAAAGAAGCGGCTAATGTAGCTCACGACTGTGGAATAGTCCTCGCGCTCCAAAACCATCCGCCAGTCGTTCGTTATGGCTATGAGGATACTTTGGACATGGTTAAGGAGGTGCGGGCGGAGAACGTAAAATTGTGTCTTGACGTGCCCATGTTTGAAAACCAGACTGATGAATACATCAAACAAGCAGTTGAAAAATGCGAAGGACTGATAGCGCATTCTCACTATGGTTCATGGGACTTTCGTCCGACTGAGAACGGAGCGGTATTGCAGCTCCCATCGCAAACTCGCGGAAAGATCATTAATTACAGAGCGTACATCTCCGAGCTCGCAAGAATTCAATACGATGGATTTCTGGCTCAAGAAGAATGCGCTCCTGTCCTGGTTCACCATCAGATCCAAGGTATCGAAGAAGTCGATAGACGGGTTGCTGCCGCTTCTACTGCCACTTGG
>JAKBSX010000458.1 GCA_021844725.1 Actinomycetes bacterium
AAGGTGGCGACTTTGGTCCATTCTTCGGTACGATTTTGAAACACGCTGTGGTCTACCCCCATCCCGCGTCGAAGGGTGAGGTGCCCTCCCAGATAGCCAGCCACACCAACTGCTGTAAGAGCTACTGTACTTAAAACGACCGCACTTTTCTGCTTACCATGACGCCTCTTTAGGTACGAGAGGATTTGAAGGGACAGCGCAGCGGAGTTTGCCAGGGCGTGAACATAACCGACTCTCTGGTCCGGGCCGACAGTGTCCGACCAATCCGAAGCTCCTGATGCTGCCGCTGGAATGGCTGCAAGTATTCCTATCCCCACGAGTTTGCGGGTTGTTGGGTTAGGCGTTTGCGAACCCAATAGGTCGATCACTCCCGCACTGAGCCAAGCCCCGATTGGGAGGTCGGTAGCCATGGGATGGAATTGGTGTCCTAACCAGGTTCCGCTAAGTGCATTTTTGATCAGGCGTGGATGGGTGACTTTTCCGATTATTTTTGCCAGCGGAGTACTGACCTGGTCGATATCCTCAAAATTCTCTATCGCTTTGATCATGTCATCGAGAACTTTCTTCATCCATACCTCCAAAAGTTTTGGAATTCGCTTTTCTTCTCGGACTTCATCTGTGGGTTAGAGCTATAAGTGACAACCTAGCAAGGAAGCCTGGGTATTTTCAATACTTTCTTTAATCAGCTAAACAAACCTGCAGGTCAGAGAGCCTGCGGTTATTTTCTATTTGCCATTAAATGATATTGTGGTGATCGATACTTTGAGTGCCTTTAAAAACCGAAACCTCACATAGGGCTCCGACTGGATCCATCTCCCAACTTAAAAGAATTCTAAATTGTTGGCTCACAACCGGCCAATCACCTACCATCGGCAAGGGAATTTAGTAAGCTATCGAAGGGTAAATCCAGATTTGCCAATTCGGTTAATCCCATATGATCAAGTTATAACCGATCGTCCTTGATGCCGATTTGGCCAGTTTTCGGGTGATTATTAGATATATCCCGTCAGTAAATGAATGGGAAGGTAAAGAAAGAGGAGAATATGTCAACGCCACTTCAGGCCGCAATAGAGGCAGCAAGGGCAAATCAAGCTTTGGCAGTTGCCGGCCATACGGATATGGTGTGGGGCCACGCTTCGGTAAGGGATCCAGAAGGGCGCGGGATCTGGATGAAGGCTTCTGAATGGGGATTCGAAGAGATCACAGTGGACAGGTTGGTATTGGTAACTCCCGACGGAGAAGTTTTAGAAGGTACCCAAAAGCGTCACATTGAATTTCCAATCCACACTGAAGCGATGCTCGCAAATCCAAGCGTAAATGCGGTAGTACATACACACGCTCCCATGGCAAACGCATTCGCGGCTCTCGATGTGCCACTGCGAGCAATCTCACATGATGGCATACCCTTTGTGCGTCCCGATGTTCCGAGATTTACCAAAACGGGTAATTTGATCCGCACAAGAGATTTGGGAAGAGCGCTTGCTGAAACTATCGGCGATGCCGTTGGCTGCCTAATCCCCCAGCATGGTCTCGTCACAGTTGGACCAGATGCAGCTACTGCAGTCATGAGAGCAGTACTACTGGAGAGGGCTTGCAAGGTACAGCTAACGGCTATGGCGGCTGGAACATTGGCCAGATGGTCAAATGACGAAGAAATCGAAGCCAAAAACTTGGACGTTTGGAATCAGTCCCAGACATATGCAGGTTATAACTACCTGCTAAGGCACACTGCGCCACAGGGAGATTAAAACAACAAGGCCCCAGCAACCAATCCGGACTGGGGCCTTTCGTTGCTATAGCGGGAACCCCGAAAAGATTCTTTTTCCATTGGAGTATTTAAGCTTGATACACGAGATAATAAACCCGTTAGAGTCATCGCGACAATTTCAGTTTTCGAGGCAAGTTGCGCTATCAGACACCGACACTAAAGGCCGACTGCGTTTCGACGCAGCGGCAAGATATCTTCAGGACGTAGCTGCTTTCGACGCCCTTGATGCCGACATCTCAGCAATTGGCAATTGGGTACTAAAACAGAACAACTTTGAGATTCTTACTTTCCCAACCTATGGACAGAAGCTGACTTCTAAAACTTACCTGACAGGGTCGGGACGAGCTTGGGTCGAACGAACCTCGGTAATCTCCGATAAAGACACTGGAAACGAACTGATTGCCGCTCGGGCCCTTTGGGTACTAACAAATTTGAAATCTGGCTCGCCGATATCTGTTCCCGAATCGGTCTACAGCATTTATGGACCTCTTGCCACTCACCACAAAGTCCAAATCCGTAACGGAAAGCGCCCTGAATTACCTTCAGAGAAAAAGAAGCTCAATTGGCAGATCCGCTTTAGCGACCAAGACATCTTAGCTCACCTAAACAACGCAACTTATCTTGAAACTGTTGAAGAGATTTTTTACCTAAATGACATTGAGATAAACTTTCAATCTCAATCCACCTGCCAAGTAACCTACCGGGAATCGACCGCTTGCAACGACCCCGCGGAAGTATTTTACCTGCTTGAACAAAAACAAAATGAAATTAAACTCGAGGTGTATTTCGCCAAAGATGATCTGGTTAGGACAGATATCCAAATACGAATCAATGCTGGTTAGCTCTAGCCTTCAGTCCGTGCTTCATTATGTTTTTCGCTTTCTTGATATCTGCCTCCCTGGGACCATCACCTGAACCTGGAACTTCAAGAATTATTGGCACCTCCCGCAATGTGGGATGGGAAATGAAATTTGCCAAAGCTGATTCCCCTATGAATCCCTGACCTAGGTTCTCATGCCTATCCCTAAATGAACCCTGCGGAACCTTAGAGTCGTTTAGGTGAATACACCCAATTCTCAATAAACCTATAGTTTCATCTATCATTTCCATGACTTTATCTGCCTCGTCAATTGAAGAAAACGAAACTCCGGAGGCAAACAGATGCTGGGTGTCTATGCAGACGCCAATTCTCTGATCACCACCAAGTCCATCAATTATCCTCTTGATCTCCTTAAAGTCCACTCCGACACTTCCACCCTGACCAGCAGTGTTTTCGAGTAGGAGTCTGCAATTTTCGCCCAAACCCGAAATTGCGCTTGAAATCGAGTCTACGATTTGATCCAGCACGGCATCAAGACCCAAACCCTTATGGCTACCCACGTGAAGCACCACAGCTTGAGCCCCAATCCTGAAAGCTGACTCAACGTTAGAAGCCAGTGCATTCTGAGATTTTGAAAATATTCCGGAATCCATCGAGGCCAAATTAATCAGATATGAAGCGTGAGTTACCACCCCGGCCAGCGGTACCGAACTGTCAGACAATCTTGAACGAAAAGTTTCCGCATCCTCATCGCTTATCTTGGTTGACCTCCACATTCGCGGGCTTTGCGTAAAAATCTGCGCGTAGGTAGCACCGATTTCCTTAGCATTATCAAAAGCTTTCAATATGCCACCCGAAGCTGATACGTGGCCCCCAATTAAAAACGAATCCATTTCCCAGATAATAACTCCTCCTTAGAGTCTGATGACCCTGGCGCACCCATTGGTATCGTTGCGGTGAGAATGTGCCAGAGATTTTATTTTTGTATGAGTTGACCTGAAAATCAAATCGTTTTCACAGGACGGTCGTCCGAATTTTATTGCTATCAAACTAGGTCGACCCGACAGCCCCTTCTAAAGCTAATACTGAGACTCAAATCCGGCGCACTCATTACGGATCAATTTGGAAATAATCCCCCAAGTGATTCTGAGCAAAAAAAGGTTCGAGCACAAGGGCACAATATTCTCTCTTTTCTTTTGACGCATACTTAGCAATAACGGTTGGTCAACGCCTCTG
>JAKBSX010000459.1 GCA_021844725.1 Actinomycetes bacterium
TCCACTCCATCCCCCTTGCCTGATATGGATTCAGCCGGATTTGAGGCAATCGAATTTGTCGTACCCAGTGCCCAATTCTCCCGGTCTATACGGGATTTGAAAGAGGATCCGTGGGTGTGGCTTAGGGAAGGGGCAAAATTAGCCAAAAATACCCCATTGCGGCTTCACGGAAGCGTTGCATCGTATTTTGCCACCGTCCCCCTCTGCATACAGGAGCTCTTTTTGCAAAAGCTGGTGGAGATCGGTGTCACTACTACCCGCACCTCGGACCCCTGGAATGATTTTGACAACAGCAAGATAGAGTTTGACGTCCTTCGGCGCAATGGCATGGACGGTGTGATCAATCTGATTTATTCAGTCTCACCCAGGCACACCCTTGAGTACTATGCAGAGCGGACCCGCAAGGCACGGGAGCTAAAGCCTCTGGCTATCTGTTTCAAAGATGTCGGCGGTTTGCTCATTCCGGAAATGGCCCGTCAGGTGATCCCGATTGTTCTCCGGGAGGCAGGGGACGTGCCGGTTGAATTTCATGCCCATTGCAATAACGGACTTGCTCCTTACAACGTGCTAATTGCGGCTGAGCTTGGAATCAAAACAATTCACACTGCAATCCCACCATTGGCCAATGGTTCCTCGCAGCCGTCGGTTTTCAACGTAGTCAATAATTTGCGTGCCAAAGGTTACCAGGTTGATTTGGATCTTGCTCCGCTTGAGCGGGTGCGGGACCACTTTTATCAAATCGCACAAGAGGAAGACCTGCCGATTGGGCACCCGATGGAATTTGAAGAGGATCTCTATCTTCATCAGGTCCCAGGTGGAATGATTTCCAATCTGGTGTTTCAACTTGAAAAAGTTGGCAAGGGAGACCAGATAAGGGAGACCCTTGAAGAGACTGCAAGGGTGAGAGAGGAATTGGGCTATCCAATAATGGTCACTCCGCTTTCTCAATTTGTTGGCACTCAAGCAGCTATCAATGTCATGACGGGCGAACGCTACGGACTTGTCACCGACGAAGTTATCGGTTATGCCATGGGGAGATGGGGCCGGGAAGCAGTCGAGGTGATGGATCAAAATCTCAAAGATCGAATCCTTAGTCTTCCCCGGGCCGATGAGGTGAGGGTCAAGATAGAACAGGCTGCAGAAGAGCCCACCTTGGAGCAGGTCAGGAAGCAGTATGGTGGCAAATGTTCTGACGATGAACTTATCGTTCGGGTGTTTGCCGGAGTTGGTGACAGCGAATTGGATCTCGATCATGGCGAGAACGTTCCCCGGACGTATGAGGAATATAAGGCGATGCATAACCCACTTGAATTGGCGCTCGAGCAGTTTGCACGGTCCAGCGAATTTCGTCACATGCACTATCGCACTGACGAAGGTGAGCTGATAGTCCAAAAGAGATCCAGGTGAGCCGTTTCTTGGCTGGCTATGGGAAGATGAGATTAGAAGAGGGATCCGTCAGGCATTACGATAGGAGCAGTAGGGCATCATGATAAAAGCAATTGATTTCCATGTACACAGTCGTGATTCTCTGGCTATTGAAGCTATGGGTCCACGTGCAGCTCAGATGGCTAAGTATTTTGGTAGTGATGTTTCCCCGGTTTCACTTGATGAACTGGCGGATAAATACCGGGCTCTCGAAATGATGGCAGTGCTTCTAAATACCACTGACGTGACTGCGTCTGGTATTCCGCCGGTGCCAAATGACCATATCGCTGAAGCTGTCAAAAGAAATCCTGATGTATTCATTGGATTTGGCGTTGTCGATCCATGGCAGGGGAAAGTGGCGGTGGATGAGGTACGAAGGTGTGCGGAAGAGCTCGGGTTGAGGGGAATTGGTGAACTGAATCCTGGCCGGCAAAAGTTCTTCCCCAATGAACCCCAGTTCTATCCCATGTGGGAAGAATGCAGCAAGCAGGGACTGATTGTGCTGCTCCACAGCGGAATGATGGGAGGGGGGGCCGGTACTCCAGGTGGCATGGGATTCAAATTGAAATACACTCAGCCGATTCCGTACCAGGACGATGTTGCCGCCGATTTCCCTGAACTAAAGATTGTGGCAGCACATCCTTCCTGGCCCTGGCCAGAGGAAAGCCTGGCTATAGCAAGGCATAAGTCAAACTATTTCCTTGATCTTTCCGGATGGGCACCAAAGTATTTTTCTGAAGAAGTTGTCAAATATGCTGACACTGTACTCAATGAAAAAGTGCTGTTTGGATCGGACTGGCCAATGATTGAACCTGAGCGCTGGTTGAGGGAGTTCGATGAACTTCCGTTGAAAGATGTTTCCAAACAGCGTATTTTGCTTGATAACGCAGTGAAGCTCCTGGGACTCGAACTCTGATTGGCAAGATCAATATAATTCAGGCAAGGGGGATGGAGTGGAACTGGATATACGCAATCCAATCGTAAATGCAAATGGAATTAGACAAAGAGAGGGGGGACATGTTTAGAGATATTGATGTAAAAAAGCTGATTGAATTACTCGACGCCTCAGATATAGGGGTTCTGCAGCTCAAGACCAAGGATTTCGAGTTCCTGCTGGCCCGCGATGGAGTAAATATCAATGAGTTTCATGTCAGTTCGACCGAAACCCAACTGCTATT
The DNA here is from genome assembly GCA_021844725.1 of Actinomycetes bacterium. The sequence continues at coordinate 2,604 of JAKBSX010000459.1, forward strand.
GCCGGAGTCGGTCAAGCACGATTCGAGCATTTCGGGAGCACCGGCCCGAAATATTGCCGACAGAGTTGACCCTGTGGAGGCTGCTGTCCCAGAACCCGTTGCTTCGGCAACTGAAAAAGGGCCGCAAGGAGATAAGCCAAGTTCAGCTGCGGGTCTGGCAATAGTGGAGGCTCCTTTAGTTGGGGTGTTTTACAGGGCCTCATCTCCAGGGGCGCCACCCTATGTCGAGATAGGACAGCAGGTTGAGCCGGACACCACAATCGGACTCGTCGAGACAATGAAGGTGTTTACTGCGGTACGGGCCGGTAAGCGGGGGATTGTAAGAGAGATCTTTGCCGGCAATGGGCAAGTTATTGAGAGTGGAGATCCTCTGATTGCTATAGAGGAAAATTAACCAGATTTTTTCACCAACTCTAAATCGCTCAGGACCACTTCGGCTTTGTCAATGTGTAGACACCCCGTTTGGAACCAGATTAGATGTCGAATGGATGGACATTGGACAGATTAGCGTCAGTTGCTTTTATAGGAGTTAGGAGATAGGTCTGTGACCCCAAGGTTGTTGGAGGGCATCAGAATAATCGAGTCTGCAAATGTGATAACAGGACCATTTGCAGGCATGATGTTGGCTCACCTAGGTGCTGAGGTGATAAAGGTTGAACCACCTAACGGTGACTCGTTCCGCAACTGGGACCCGAAGAAAAAGTCGGTTACTCCTACTTTTGACGTATACAACAGGGGCAAACGCAGCATTGCCCTTGATCTTAAAAAGTCGGAAGGACGGGAGGTTTTTAAACAGCTTGCCAAGTCGGCCGATGTAGTGATTGAGAATTCGCGTCCGGGAGCTATGGAGCGGCTGGGACTCGGATGGGAGGTGCTGCGGGAAATTAATCCCGGATTGGTTTACTGCTTCATTACCGGCCTTGGAAGTTGGGGACCGGAGAGCAATCAGCCAACTTTTGATGCTGTCGCCCAGGCACTCAGTGGTTTATGGAGCCAATTCACGGATCTTAATTCTCCTGAGCCAGTTGGTCCCCCGATGGCCGATCAGCTGACTGGGCTCTATGCGGCCTTTGCTATTCTGGCCGGTGTCGAAAGCAGCCGACGAACTGGAATAGGGACCAAGCTTGAGGTGAGCATGCTGGCTTCTTGTATAGCCTTTCAGGGATCAAATCTTGCGACCTTTCAAATCACGGGTCCCTTTCGATAA
>JAKBSX010000460.1 GCA_021844725.1 Actinomycetes bacterium
ACTAAAAGAACTAAAGCATCCAATGATAAACCCAGCAAGATACGGCAGGCTTTTTGACACAGCTGGTTCGGGCATTCCATAAGAGTTCAGATAAAACAAAGCGCCATGCGAGTAGCCGTTAAAAATCTGAGCGGCCTATGAGGCTGTTTGTCTTGCAGCCGTTTTGGGTCAAATTCACGAACCAATACTCTTGATCGGTTCGGGTTCAGTGTAGCTGAGGTAGCTGCACTGCCGTACATTGTGCACATTGGACGTGGCGTTTCAATTTCAGAGCACTGATTGCATTTCGACATCCCCTGATGATAGGTTTCACATCAGCAACCCCATTAGACGGCTCAATCAAAATTAATCTGCCGTCCTGCTCATCCTCGTGCGAAGCACTTCATCAGCATGCCGCCCGGAATCATTATGAGCAGTCCATGTGCAACAACCAGTGGTCATCCACGAGTCTACGGTTTCACGTACAGTCGAGTAATTTGTTATCACCTCCGCTGCTTGTCCTGAGACCATGCACTGTTCCTTGGTCTGAATGCACCTTTGTTGGCCGATTGCCCATGGCTTAACGATATTTCCATGGCAGCAAAAACGTCGAATATGTGAGGGTTTGGAACATTATTCAATCGAGAGGAATTTATCAAGGATAATCTGCGGAAGCCGAAAGGCGAAATCACTTCCCACAGTAGAAACGACTTACTAATCTCCTGACAATCAACGTATACCGTAAGATTTGACCATATTTCAGATTCAGTATTTTTCACCAATCGACACATATGAAACGTTGCTTCAGTTTTTTTGAAATGCCCTTGGTTGGAGACTTAGAAACAAGTTCATGTAAAAGGTGACTTGATGAAAAGAAACAATGAAGAGATGTGCCTATCTCCTTCACTTGGACTCCAAATTGCAGATGTACGAGAGAGATAATCACGTCTGTTTAGTCACACAAAGCACTATGAGTAGTCATATTCAAATACCAAAATGTCACTTAGTTCTTTCTTGGTGGCTTATGGCTAATTATGTTATGCCTGCGCCAAAGGATGTTTAGGAGATGGACCACAATCTGCTGATACTAGAGGGCGAGGGCACAACGGAATCCGCTTGGAATAAGTTCTTTGATAAACTTTCTGATAGTGAAGAGTTTGTTAGAAAAGAATTGAGTAGAGCCCGTTCAGACAGAGATTTTGACGTAGATGTGGAGAGCCAACCAAATTGGAGACATGCTCAGGGCGATTTCAGCAAGTCCATACATGGTATTAGATCAGTTACGAAACTCACCGAAGATCTCATTGTGTGCAGTCCGCATATAGACATAACAAAAGACGTTGAACTCGCAACTGGTCGTAAATTGATGCAAGTGTACACCAGTTATAAGGAAAGGGAGGCTAGATCTGCCAATCCTAGACGTTTCTACAAGCCATTTTATATCCGGTTATTCGTTGGCAGCCCCCACGGTCAAATCATTGTTCTTGCCCCATCCGCAACACCAAATGCAACCAGATATGCCTTCGATACTGAAATCCTACCCAGATTTGCGCATGGAGTAAAGAGAGTGGATGTAGACTTCCCTTCAGACCCATTCGTTTTTTTGCAGGCAGCCACGCAGATGAAACGGTTAGATCGTATTCAAAGTGCCGTTGTCGCTTCATATCAGTCAGGAAGCAATGCACCGAGTGAGATCAGGTACTCTTTCCCTCGTGATGCAGCGACATTAAATGACTTCCGCGCATGGTATGAGAATAGGAAAAAGGATGACGATCGCACGCGGTTAATATCAGTTAGATTCAGCGCTACTCTAGAGGATGTTGAAGGCAAGACATTTGACATTCAGCTACACCCAGAAAGCAAGTCACAGATTAGCGTTAGCGTTTCTCAAAAGTCCGAAAACGTATCAGATGCTTACTGCTTTGTTACGGATGTTCTACATAAAATCATAGATAAGAAAGGTAAGAGTCAGAAGTCATGAACACAATAACTTCTCCCTCAGCCAATCTTTGAAGAGTTCGTGCTTGCCCTCTGACAGCGTGAAGTTACGAATAGGGTGTGCTACTGTTATCTGATCAAAGTCTTCACTTGGTTCTTCTAACGAGAGAAGGATGCCGAGATCGCACCCGATATCCTCTCTCTGCGCAAGGAGCTTGAGTATATCCTTTCTCCCCCATCTTCCAGATTTCGCTTCGAAGCAAATCGAAACATCTTCCATAACTAGTAGAACATCCATCTCGTGCCAGATTGTAGACCTGCCCAGAACCTCCATGCCGAGAGAAATGCGAATATCCGCTACCTCCTTCAATTCGTTTTTGATTATTGAATAACAAACGACTTCAAACCAGCCGCTATCGCCAAAAAGCCTCTTATATGGTTCACTGATCGTGGTCAGTTTCCCACCCCACGGCATCAATTTATCGAGTTTAAGACCAGTGGTGCTCCCTGAGACAAATGGCGATAAGAGTGACTCAAAATCGTTGAGAATCTGCTCACATCTTGACTGAGTGCCTTCAATTAGCCATCTCAGCTGACTTTCGGACCCAAAGGAACGAACTTCCTTGACAATTGCAGATTCCTGTAGTAGAAGCTCATCCGTGTACTCCTTTAGCTTTTTTACAATTGTTAAGAAGTCAGATTTGAGGAACCTCTCCGGATCATGGATTAGTCGTTCTAGAATTTCAATCTTAGATTCGGCCGTCAGGTCGACAAGAGATGGCCTAGGCCTCTTAACTCTTAATGTTGTCCGCTTATTGAGCACTAATTCCTCTTGGTCGTACCCGCTTGGCATCACTTTTGGTTTGTTCGTCGTAAATCCCTCTGATTCGATCTCATGCTTGTTGCTTGGTTTTCTGCTAATCTTCGATCCAGCTGGCTAATGACACTCTTGATGAAAGGGCCAGCGTACATCTCTTCCATGTTTGCCGGCCCAGCTAATATATCTTTGGAGGTGGTAGCCGCATCAGCTTCTGTTAGTCCATAAGCATCTTTATAGAGTGCTAATATCTTTTTGTGTAATTCCAGCATGTCGTCAGCGTTCAGCTTTGGAATAACATAGGCGGGAGCGTAAGGGTCTGGCAATGCTTCGCCATCGCCTAAGTGAGGAGCAATACGCCTTTCTAAGGGTGGTGATATATTGCTTATCCCTCTTTCGCTATCTTGAAACATATAATCAGATGCGCCAAATGCAACGAACATCCCTGAAATTCCCCGATCTATTAAACGCAGAACCAAATCATAACTCCGTGTAACTTGGTATTCAGAGTATTGTTCCATCGATTTACTCATTTCATCCACAAGAAGGGCTATTCCCGGACGCCCCAACTCTTTCAAGATAGTGATTGCAGACGACAGAATCGGAAAAGCGGTTCTTTCATCCAGCCGTACTTCCACATCTATCATTCTCATTTCTGCCTGACTGAGATGGTCTCCTGTGAACCATTTTATCACTAAATCTTTCCAGTCAAAATGTGGCTCGTCGGATTTGTAGTGTGCAACAACATATGCTACGATTGCACTTCTGACGCTTGCTTCTCCAATGTGGTATTCCGCGAAATGACTTGCCACTTTCTTTCGGAGTGCCTTTATTCGGTCGGTTGGAGAATCTGGCAAGCCATCCTTCTCGACTTCAGTTATCACTTTGTCTGAGAAGTCATCGAGAATTCCACTCCAATCGCGCATTGACCCTTTGGTGTTTAGAACATTGATTGAGCGGAAAATCTCAGGTATGAGGTATTTTGCATCTCTGAATATCCCTGAACCGGCATCCACTCGTATTTCAATAACCGCAAATCCCTTTGCAATTGCCTCAACCACCA
>JAKBSX010000012.1 GCA_021844725.1 Actinomycetes bacterium
TAGGTCGGTCATCATATTGTCCTCCTCAGACGACGGTGATCTCGTCGCAGATTTTTTCTGTGGCTCTGGCACAACCTTAGCTGTCGCTGAAAAGTTAGGGCGAAAATGGATTGGAAGCGATTTGAGTCGCTTTGCAACCCATACAACCCGCAAACGGCTTATCGACGTTCAACGAGAGTTGAAGAAATCAGGCAAACCATACCGATCCTTCGAAATCCTAAATCTAGGCAAGTATGAGCGGCAGTACTTCCTTGGCGTAGATCCATCTCAGCCCGAAGAGGTTAAAGCAGAAGAGTCACGATCTAGAGAAAACGCATATCTTGATCTCATTCTATCGGCGTATGCTGCCCAACGTTCGAAGCAGACACCCCCATTCCATGGTATCAAAGGTTCTACTGCTGTCTTAGTTGGCCCCGTTGACGCACCCATTACACAAACTATCGTACGAGCTACCGTTGCTGCCGCAAAGAAACTCGGCGTCACAAAGGTGGATATTCTTGGCTTCGAGTTCGAGATGGGAATCAAGCCCGCGATGCAAGACGATGCCCGGGAGCAGGGCGTGACGCTTGCACTTCGATATATCCCTAACGATGTGTTCGATAAGCGAGCGATGGAGAAGGGACAAGTCAAATTTTATGATGTGGCATACGTCGAAGCAAAAGTGGAGAGCTCAGGGGTAACTGTCAGTGTTGAACTAACCGATTTCGGCGTTTTTTACCGGCAAGAGGACGCTGATATTGCTGCAGCTCAGCTGAAGTCGGGAGGATCGAAAGTCGTCGTGGATAAGGGGCAGATTGTGCGCCTATCCAAGAACAAGAGCGGGGAGGTATCTCATGAGGTGCTTACAAACCAGTGGACCGATTGGATCGACTACTGGGCGGTTGACTTCAACTACGGCCGTCAGAAGGAAGTCATTAGAGTCATCGAAGAGGACGAGGAAAAGCAGGTATGGACTGGAGGGTTTCTCTTTCAGAACGAGTGGCAGTCCTTCCGTACGCGTAGGGATCGTAATGTAGAGCTTGTCAGTCCTCCTTACGAGTACCCGACTGCGGGCAACTATAAGGTTGCCATAAAGGTCATCGACATCTTTGGTAATGACACCACCAAGGTGATTCCGGTACAGGTAGTTTGAGATGCCAATCTCTCCGGATTTTCCTAAAGACCCTTATGTGATACTCCCGCCTGAGATACGTTGGTACCCGGGCGAAGAAGCTCTGTTCCCCGACACAATCAACGCACTCATGCCCCCATTGGTAGCAAAAGTGAGACAAGGGGTTCATGAGTGGCGAGCGGGGGGATACCAAGGATGCTCAACGACGACCAAGGCGCTCCTGAGTCACTGGTTCGACCAGTCCCACGAGATCGAATACGTAGATGACGCTACTCGAGAGTTTAAGTACTACTTCGCGCAGAGAGAAGCAGTCGAAGCGGCAGTCTGGCTCTACGAGGTAGAGAAAGCCAGAGAGCCGTATTCTCTAATGAAGTACGACAGCACCGGACGTGTGGCTAGGGGCATGTTCGCAGAGGATTGGTGTCGGTACGTTTTCAAGCTTGCTACGGGGGTGGGCAAGACGAAAGTACTGAGCTTGCTTATGGCTTGGTCATACTTCCACAAGATCTACGAAACTAATAGCGATCTATCAACCAACTTTTTGCTGATTGCACCGAACATAATCGTGCTTGACCGACTTAAAGACGACTTCGAAGGCCTTCGCATCTTTCAAAATGATCCCGTGATACCATCGAACGGGTATGCAGGCCGAAACTGGCATGATGACTTTCAGGTTTCTGTTCATCTCCAGGACGAAATAGGCCGGATATCTACGACGGGAAACCTTTTTCTCACGAATATTCATCGCATCTATGAAGGACCAGCTCCTGCTAGCCTCGCCGATGTGGATCTAACTAATTACTTTCTTGGTGTAAAACCGACCGGAAAGACTACTGACCGGGGTGTTGATCTTGGGAACGTAGTTAGGACGCTAAATGATCTCGTGATCTTAAACGACGAAGCTCACCATATCCATGACCCTTCACTCGCATGGTTCCGGGCCATTGAAGACTTGTCGCTGCGTCTTCGTCAGAAGGGGTCCAAGCTATCTGCACAATTTGATGTAACCGCCACGCCGAGACACGACAATGGAGCCGTATTTGTCGAGACAGTCTGTTCCTACCCTCTAGTCGAAGCAATCCGTCAGGGCATCGTAAAGGTCCCAGTTCTACCTGACGAAGCATCGAGGTCGAAACTTGTCGAACACCCAAGTAATAACGTGGCAGAGCAGTTTGCCGACCACATCAAACTTGGTTATTTGGAATGGAGGAAATATTACGATGAGCTCCTACTAGCAGGCAAAAAGGCCATCTTATTTGTCATGACCACCGTAACTCGGGAAAGTGACGAGGTTGCTCAATACATGCGACAGGAGTTCCCGGATCTTGCAGAGTCCATTTTGGTGATCCACACGAACAGTAATGGCGAAATCAAGGAAGGTAGTTCGGGTAAGGCTGGAAAAGAAGAGCTTGAACGACTGCGCGAAGCAAGTCGAAGCATCGATGACCCATCCAGTCCCTACAAGGTGGTCATTAGTGTACTCATGCTTCGAGAAGGATGGGATGTAAAGAACGTTGTGGCAATGGTTGGGTTGCGACCATTCACTGCCCAAAGCAACATCCTACCCGAGCAGACCCTCGGGCGAGGATTGCGCCGAATGTTCCGTGACTCACTGGGGTTAACAGAGTACGTATCGATCGTCGGAACACCAGCTTTTCTCGATTTCGTTGAGAGCATTCGCTCCGAAGGAGTCGAGCTTGGACAGGTTCCAATGGGGCCTAATTCCCAACCCTTGGGACCACTCGCGATCAATGTAGATCGTGACAATACCAAGAAGAATATCGATGCTCTCGACATCGAATTACCACAGCTCTCGCCTCGGATCGAACGTCAAACGAAGAACTTTGACGATATCAACCTTGCATCTATGGACAGACTGAGGCTGCCAGTCCGGCAGTTCACCGAACAGGAGCAACGGGAGATTGTGTTCCGGGAAATGGATACCGAAGAAGTCACATGGATGACCGACCTAGGACAGGATGCCACTCCGATTCCTCAGGTACTCATCGCATACTTTGTCAATGGCGTCATGCGTCATCTACACCTCGTCGGAGGACAAGACATTCTCTTTGGGAAGATGAAGGCTTATGTTTCAAATTATCTGTTTGAGGAACCGGTAGACCTGAACGATCTGAACGTCGTTCGTAATCTGTCGGAAACGTCAACAAGGACAGCTCTGCACGATGCTTTCATCAAAGAGATAAACTCGCTTCGAATCAATCCGTCCGGAAGTACCTTCAATGGTCGCATCAAGTTTTCTGATATAAAACCTTACGAGGTTTCCCGGAAGAACTACTTCTTCGCCTCTAAGTCCGTATTCGACAAGCTAGTGTGCGACAACGATGATGAGATGCTGTTCGCCACGTTCCTTGAACATAAGGCTGACGACGTAGCATCATTCGTGAAAAACCAAGTGCGCAACAAATTCTTTTCTATTGAGTACGTAAAGTCATCGGGTGACATGGGCGATTACTACCCGGATTTCATTGTAAAAACCGCCGATGGGTCTATATGGATCATTGAGACGAAGGGTGCCGAAGACGTAGATGTACTTCCAAAGTGGAATCGCCTCAAGATGTGGTGTGACGATGCAAGCGCTGCCGATCCTGCAGGTAGAACGTTCCGCCCTCTCTACGTCCTACACGAAAAGTTCAAGAGACAGCAGTACTCGTCTTTTGCCGAGCTAATTTCGATCTTTGAGAAGGAGCGGCCAACGAGTCAGAGTAGCCTTTTAGATGGTACCACTACTTAGCTCCAGGCGCTATAGGATAGCGATTCCACCACGCTTGGCGCCTAGCTGTATGTTGAAAAGCCAAATCGCTCATGGTTGACAGCGCTCTCGCTAAACGGTCATATCCCAGGTATTCCGAATGAGATAATCTGAACGATGGTTATCGGGCAAAGCTGCATCTACTGAATCCGATCAGTAGATGCAGTGCTTGAACTATCTTGAATCTCTATCTTCCCACCTGCCATTTTCTTGAGAGTAGTCGTAGTTGCCTCCGCGAGATAGTATCAGCGGCAGGTTGTCCATAGCATGTCTCAGAATCTTTTTAGAAGATGTTTTCAAGTATGCAGTAGTCGTCATCCCAAGATCGGAATCAACCACTGTGATAATGAATTCTGATTGAACGGGTTGGGAGTTTCCTGAGGACAAACGATGAACGAAGTGTTTGAGAGATTCATATATGTAGGATCCAAGGATTGCTGATGAGAGGTTCGGTGCCTGGGATACTACCAGGTCTACTATAGCTCGTGGTAAATCCGCGAACTGATAGATACGTCTTCCGCACGTAGTAAGTTCATGCTCAGACATCGCTCTGCATGCTTCACGAATCTGGTCATCTGAGAACCAGTGAGCATCGGCTCCTATGATGACCGAAGGAGTCACTGCACTGCCACCAAAAATGTTACGCGTTATAGTAGGCGAGAACCCCGAAAGACTATTCCAATTGTTTTCTATCCACTCGTCTTGATCGACCTCTATGGTCACCCACACGCCAAGATATCCGTCGTCATCGGTCCTCAGCGCCGTATTTAAGAGGGTTACGGTAGAAGTGATTCTGGGATCATGATTGACTCCAAATGGGAGACCATTTCGAATTCGTAATTCAAGGTGTCTGATATCATCTTCGGAGAATACAAAACCACCGTAAGCTTGCATCGGACGCGTTGACGCTAGTAAACCTTCAAGACGATAACACACAAGAGTCCTATCTTAGCTCAGATTCGTGCACTTAGTGTACATCAAGATCTTGACTAGAGGTAAGCTGCCCCAATTTGGAGTTCGGCGCACCCCCTTGGTGGGCTCTATTCCAGTTGATGCTCTGGACGACATTTCGTATTTACTCGTAACATGAGGGTGATTTGGCAAAATAGACAATTGGCGGCATTGCGGAAGTTCAGGTACACCCTCAAAAGCACCAACAAAGTGGCATCAACGCACAGCGACTTCTTCGTGATAGCCGGCTTAGAAATTTGTCTGGCTATACGTCGGCAATAGTGGTGATTGTCCCAGTATAATTCACGTACCCGCTGTCTTGAGTGAGGCAGCTATCCTCAATAGCTTTGGCCCCTCAGTTGCGCACGAAAATAACACTCGATTCCAATAGTCGGTTCAGAAGGTGCTGGCGGCTATGGTACGATTCCCATGATATAGTTCTCAGTCGCCACCGGATTGTCCTCAGGAGCCAACTCACGGCCGAATCGCCACTTTCCATCCGGTCGTTGCCAAGTAACGCCAACCATCCCTGGGGAGAAATGAAAGTCAGCAAACGGAAGAGCCTCTAAATCAAGTTTCTTTTCCGGTCTCACCGGAACGCCCACGTACTGATTTATAGCGGGATCAAGATTCGGTGGAATGTCTGGCCACGTTCCCCTCATCAATACGCCATTCCAAAATAACCACACTTCAATATCGATAGCTGCCAAGGTTCCGCTCACGGGCCTAACCATGACGGTCCCGTTAGATGGAACTCGCCGGAGGACCTCACCGCTAACTTCAGCCTCTAACCTTGGGTACGTACTAGCCAGTTGTGCCATCATTAGATGGCTTTGGACCTCTGATACTATGCGCTGCTGACTCGGCGGCCCTGGATGCTAGATATGCAGCTCGGCTGGATGCTATTCCGATACTAACTGCACCGACAACGGCCAGGGCTGAGACCAGCGCTGCAGTCGCCGTCCATGCAGAGGTGTTCAATCCCCAAAAAATATCTGGCACCTTGATAGCATATACTTGGCGGAGCAGTCTTTTTTCACTCGGCGGCTACGCCTTGACGCCCGAAAATTCCGATAAAGACCGACCGTCTCGACACTAACACTGGGAAGAAGATGAAGGGACAACCTAATCTGATACAGGATCCAGATCTCCCAACAATGCTTGAGTCGAATGCATCATCGGAGAAACCCAACATTAGCCCAACAAAGTCGTTTCATTTAGCATCTAATTGTTGCTTGTTCCTACCGTGATGCTGCCAAAACCATGCTTATACCTGCTTATATGCAATCATCTGACGCTAACAATTGCCATTTGAAACGAGTTTTATCTGCCTTTGGATCAGGAGGTTCGAATGGACAAGTCTTTCTGCCCATGCACCTTGCAAGCTATGTTCAGAATCGCCAAGGGGCCCAATTGAATGTCAAAATCTGGATGTCTATGGAAGTATCGAACTCCGCAAATCGTACAGAAAGAACTCGAACGAACTTTTCTATCTTAAATGAGAATTCCCAGTTTCAATTTCAGCTCACCACGCCAATCCTCCGCTACCATTGGGGTAACTAAAGCGATATAACTCGATAGGATGTCGAGCTGAGTTTGTCACTCCTTCATTGTGTACCTGATTCGTTGGAGGGATGCTAGGAGTTATATGTCTCATAATGATCCGAAGGGCGGAATGGAAGAGGGTTTCTCACCCGACGACGCAAAGTTTACAGTGATTGGCACCGCGCTTTCTCGATTCTTACTCCAACTTGACGACTACCGAATGGTTTGGCGACTATCTAAAAATCGTGGCGATCGAAATGCCAGTATGTCCCCACGGCTTCTTGGTCTGCGTCGTAATCTGAGTGCGGATGAGCAGAGACGGGCGGAAAAAGCTGCGTCAGATCTGAAGGGCGATGTGAGGAATGATTTGAAGACTCTGATAGAGTCGGTTCCAACAGAAGAAGCCACTGATAGAAAACACTATCCAGTCGCTCCCGAGCAACTTGCCGTGTTGGGTCTTGTTAGTGGACGCAACGAGGTGGAGGAGCGCAGGAAGCAGCTGTTTCGCAACTGCGGTAATGACCCAGCGGTTGTGAGATATGCACTTGAACATCTTGCCTGGAGTAACCGTGATCCGTTTGGAATACTTTTCGGTCGGCTGCTCCTTCCCTCGATTGTCGCATCCTTTGAAGAATTACTTGCAGCACTGTTTCGGCTTTGGCTTACTGTTTATCCAAATGCATTTGGTGGCGCTGACCAGAAAGAGAGCGTCCAAGAAATGACGTCTTATGCTTCTGTCGACGACATAAAGCGTTTGGTGATCGATAAGCGGGTTGATGGCTTTATGCACGAAGGTCTTAGGCAGTGGGAGGAATTGCTGAAGAAGGAAGTAAAGATGTCTCTGGATGAGATGTCGAGAGATTGGCCCCGTGTTCAGGAGATCTTCGCTAGACGTAATTCTCTTATCCATAGCGGTGGTTTAGTGGACAATACGTATATGAAACAGCTTCCCGAGGAACTTGATAGACCAACTTTCGGCACTCCCCTCACATGCGATGCAGAATATATTCATGAGGCATTTGACCTTGTCGAACAGCTAGGAACTGCTCTTTCGATTGCTTGGGTCGTAAAATTGGCAAAACAATCTCTTTTCACTCCTAGCATCGCCATAGATCCCGTATATCGTGCTCTTCAAGACGAGCGATGGCGAGACGCAAAGAAGTTCGCAGACTTGGTACTTGGTAGCTTCGAATCAGGAGATGACTGTGAGATATTGCGGGTCAACCTTTGGATGGCGCGTCAGCAGCTAGACGAAGATCCTGATGAAGTAGCAGCGGAAATGGAAGCTTGGCAGCCGCCTGCTGACGACGCGAGATTCAAGTTTGCGAGAGCCGCTCTAATGCATGACGAGCATGAGTGTGTGGTGATCGTCAACGACATTCAAAAACGTGACGCTTCGCTACTGAGCGAAATTGCCGAGTGGCCATTAACTAAGCGCATGAGGGAGGAGTCCCCCTTCTTCTCAAGGCAGCTGACATTGGTGCTGAAGCGTCAGCAGAAAACTCGGTTGTCGAGTCCGTCCTCGTTTCGCTCAAAAAGGGGCAAAACTGCGAAAAGCAGGCGACGCAAATAGGTGTAGTATTCCATGCGTATAACCGGTAAGAAAGATTTCCATTCAATTGTTCGGTAGAAACTATTGCTAGGATTATTGAACCGTCAGTGGATATAACTCTTCTGAAGGGCTTGCCACTATTACGCATCTATCTGGCATTGTGCATGAGTTTAGTCACCAGATTTTCTATAATTACTTTCGTGAGGGCAAGGATCAAGAACTCCAAAGGTCTCCACAAGCGACATTGGCTTGTATGGATTCTAGATTCGTTTATCAGCTCAAGAAAATGACAGAACCCGGTTGATGGAGATGAACCATCACCCAATAGGCTATCCAACAAATACGTCTAATGGTGCCGAAATTGTAATTGTTTGCTGTTTTTAGCCAAGCGCTATTGCTTTGGCATGCTAATCTCTAATTCGTTATAGCGTGGTGGTATTTGCTTTGAATGGGCTTTCCAGTCCTCCCGAATCCCGCGGCGGATTGGGTATCCAAAGTTTGCTGCCGTTTCCAGGTAGCCCTCTATCGCTTCTCGTGCCATCTCAATGGCTTGTTCTCTGGTCTCACCCTCAGTTACAACGTCAGGAAGCTCGGGCGCGGTTACGGTATATCCACCCTCTGGTTGAGCAGTGAGTATGATTTCAAATTCTTCGAGCTTATCCATGTTGTTCCTTCGAGTAGAACGTTTGTAGGAGGCTATCTTGTTGTAATTCCATCATATCTCAAATAAGAAGGCCTGAATAGGGTTGTTGACGGTGTCGGCATCCCTAATCTATCCCTACTATTGGGCGACGGTCCATTACAACCTTCATCCTGCGTGGACTATAGATCTCAGGTAAATACCCAGGTGAAGGGCAAAATCAGGGCGACTATGGACGACCGTGTCGAACCCCGTAGACGGTTCAGATAGAACTCATAACCCGAAGGTCGCTGGTTCAAATCCAGCCCCCGCCACTAAAGAAAGTGCAGTTCAGTAATGCACTTCGCTCTCTCTCCCGTCGGTGAGAACGCGTCTGGGTCTCTCGGACCCGGGAGTCTCATAGCATCCGGGCAGCTTGGCGAAATTGCTCGTGCGCTTCAAGTCGGTCTCGGATAGCCGATTCGCCCGTGTCCAGATGGGTCGAACCACCTAGTGGTCCGTCGCTGAAATGAGGCGGTGGTCGCGAGTGGATCAGCCAGGGTGTGCGCTAGATCGTGGGAGCCGAAACTATGACGAATCCGTTTTTGCAGAGCATCGCCAGCAATTTTCAGACGGCGTTGCGACTGATGGAGGCAGCACTGGCGGATTGCCCTGACGACCTATGGGAGACGGACCTGTGGCCGGACGAAGCGCCGACGATCCAGATACCACAAGGTGGATTGCATGGCTCCGCGCCGTGGTTCTTGGGGTACCACGCGCTGACGACTCTCGACTACGACCTCACTGCCGAATTCGAGCCGTGGCAACCGCCACACCCCTTCGACGATAACACGTGGTCCTTTCCCAACCGCATGTTCATGAAGTCCGAACTCCTCGGGTACCTCGCCTACTGCCGCGATAGGGTGCGCCGAACGCTTGACGACCTCACCGAGACCGCGGCAGCTCGCGCCATTCCTGTGCTCCACCGATATCACGGCATGTTGTATGGAGTAATTCTCGGCGGCATCCCGCTGCACGTTCTTGAACACGCTTCCCATATTCGCCAGTTCCTCACCGTCGCCGGGGTCGAGGTACGACCCATGCCCGGTGATCGTGGGTACCTTTCGGAGGGCAACTGAACCACCCATGCCAGTTCGGAGACGAGCCACTAGCTAGGGAGTTTGCGAGTGATATGGCGCACAATCCTACAATGACTCGGTAACAGACGCCGACTTGTGCGCGGTGGTGTCTGGATGAAGTCTAGATGGGAAAGAAGCTGACACAAGACTGTTGCGCTGCTGGGTTTGATAATGGAGTGTCATGACGGCGACAAGTGAGGAGCATAGACCTCAAATTGGTAGGCATGTGAGACCTATGAAGTACGAGCGACCTGACATCGTGTTCGTACTAAGGACGTTTGCATCCAAACCGTGTAGCTATGGTTGAGATTCAGTGGTTCTGGTGCAGCGTGACTGTTGCCGAAATTGACGGGCCAGTGCACGCCTACATGCGTGCTGCACCGGGATGCTGGCCGTTCTATTGCTCGCTCCTCAACAGGAAGTACCCAGGTGCTGTCAAACGAACAGGTCCACCACAAAGACTCGTCGATGCCTATGCTGCACAGCACAGTACGAACACCGAGCGACGGAATCATCAGTCAATTGCTCTACATCTCATTAGTCTTTGTGCTGGATTGAAACGCGGGTTTCTAGCGAGTACCGGAGGGCGTTGATCGGTCAGATGGCGTAACGTGACTGCGCCCGGTACTTAACCGGCACCGACTTCGTTTACCGTCACGGTGAGAGATGTAGTTGATGCTGGAGAGAATGCAATTCTTTGTGTCGTGCATGATTGGGAAACGGAGCTGCGCTCTGGGGCTGTTGACCATCCCCCCGCTGGCCGGACACCTCAACTAGGAGGTATCCATGCCAGCAGTGACCGAAGAACATCCCAGGTCAGAGCGACGGCGCACCCTGTATCCGAAGGCGTTCAGGAAGGACGCCGCGGCGCTCGTCGTGAACGAGATACGCTAGATCCACGCCATCCTCTCCGCTGCCATCCATCAAGCTGTACGCTGTGGATGGCTCCTGTACCCGTCTGCGGCGTGCTATGCTATAATCGGCTCATGACAGCCACGACCGTCCCACAGTATCACGAGCTGATGTGGCCAGTGTTGACCGCTCTCAGGGAATTGGGCGGGTCCGCCACGGTCAAGGAGATGTACGAGCGGGTCGTCGAAGACGAGCACTTTTCCGAAGACCAGCAGGCTGTGTCGACCAAGGATGGTCGCATGTCCGAGATCGAGTACCGCCTCCACTGGGCGAGAACCCACCTGAAGGGGATCGGCGCGATCGAAAACAGTGCTCGTGGTGTCTGGACCGTAACCGACAAGGGCCAAACGATCACGCCGGACCATATGAGGACCGATGTGAAGACGTATCGAGACGAAGTCCAGCGTCGAACGAAACAGAAGCAGGTTTCGAGCGGCGCAGCCGCGGAAGCTGGCGATGAGGAACTGGACACCTGGAAGGATCAACTCATCGCCCGGCTCCTCCTCATCCCGCCGGACGGCTTCGAACGACTCACTCAGCGACTGCTTCGTGAGGCAGGATTCGTTAATGTCACTGTCCTAGGCAAGAGCGGGGACGGAGGTATCGACGGCGTCGGTGTGTACCGACTGTCCCTCGTCTCATTTCCTGTCTACTTTCAGTGCAAGCGATACAAAGGAACCGTGACGGCAGGAGCCGTCCGAGACTTTCGAGGCGCCATGGCAGGCCGTGGAGAGAAGGGCCTTCTCATTACGACGGGTTCCTTTACCAAGGATGCTCAGAACGAGGCCAGTCGGGACGGAGCGCCCCCTGTTGAGTTGATTGATGGGGATCGGCTCTGCGACCTCCTCCGTGACTATCGGCTGGGCGTGGACGTCCGAGAGCGCGTCGAGCTTGAGGTTGCACTCAACTCCTCGTTCTTCGACGAGTACGGCTCCGCCTGATTGTCCCCCTCGTCCAAGGCGTAATGATCCTTGGGGAGGTTGCCTGATCCGTCCGCCATGTCTTTTCTGGGTATACCCCTCTCTGAAGTCGTATAGATCGTCTACGAATGCTATACGGTCGTTGTTCCCCCTCACCGGTAGCAGACCGCTAAAATCCTATCGTCAGCTTCCTGGCCACAGGCAGCGACAGCATTGACGACGCAGTGGGTCAGGCGGTCGTCGAGTAGTTCGAGGGCGACGGCTTGAAGTGCACGGGTCGTCGCCGAGATCTGGTCAAGGATGTTGCTGCAGTACGTGTCCTCTTCGACTATACGTTGAAGACCATGGACTTGACTTTCGATCCGTGAACGCCGCTTTGAGGAGCGCAACTTTCTCGTCGATGTAACCGGGCATCGTCATGGGGCAGCCCTCCTTCTCTAGAGAGTATACCCCATAGGGGTATCAACCAGGGGTATCCGCCGAGTCGGGGATGTGGACTAGGAGACGGTGAAAGAGGCATACATCCCGTCGGCATAGTGCCAGGGCACGTCACACAGGAGTTCGTAGTTGCCAGGAGGGAGAGTGAGTGTGACCCAACTCCTGGAGCCTGTCGAGATGCCGTTGCCCGGACCAGCTCCACAGGAGGTGGATGCTTCGCCAAGACTTTGCGACTCGTTGATCTTGCCATCCGACCCGACGGGTCGGGTGCCGACCCCATAGGCTGGCATGGGAAGGACGAGGAACTCGTGGTTGAGCGCTCCGTAGTTCGTGACGATGAACGTCACCTGACCTGTGGAGATGCTTGACGAACTCGGTATGAGGCGGAGCATCATTGGCGCTTGGCGTATCATGCCGCCGCCAGCGTCGTATAGGCCGACCTGGACGATCCGACTCGCCGAATGTGACGGTTCACACGACGTGAGCGACGGTGCTGCCGTCGTACTTTCGTGGTTTGTCGCAACAAGCCCACCGATGCTGGCGGTCGATGCTGCGGCAAGCAGCACGACGACGACGATCAGGAGTCCGTGAGAGCGAAGGCGTTGAGCCATCACCGTTCCCGGAGCGTGGCAAGCGTCTTCTTGAACTGCTCCTCGTCGATCTCTCCTCGGGCGAGTCGCTCTCGGAGGATGGCCTCATGGTCCGACGTCGGGCTAGATGTAGATCCGGACGGCGTGTCATGGCTATGGCCGAGGTAGCGCACGAGTGCTACGACACCAAACACGACAATCGCCCAGAAAATCACCATGGCGACCACCATGACAATCCACATGCCGACTCCCCAGCCTTGGTTACCCCATCCCCATCCATACATCATGCGTGACACCTCCAACCGCTTACCGTCAGTCTAGAGCTGATCGGCAGCGCTAGCCTAGAGGAGAAAGTCCCTTCATTTCGTGCAATGTTGATTTCTTTATTCACGCGGTTGCTATGTGTATGTATTTCCCGCAGAAAATAAGGACTTGGTCTACTTGCTTGATGTGAGCCCTTATCTTCTCTTACCAGTCAGTAGATGCTTCCTCGATGACATGTCTTTGACGAAGAATGGGAAGTTAATGAATTTTGCTATTTTATAAGTCCATGTATATTTTCTACAAAATCACAAAGATCAATAGCCAGACTTTTTATGCGTTGTATTGGCAAATCCATTATCGGCACCTATCCCGGCTTAAATCTTTTATACCATGAATATTATATAAAGCGGTAGACGACTGAAATCATATTTTAAATATTAAAGCTAAAACCTTAGTTTAGATTACAATTAGGTAAACTATTGTTTACTCTAATACAATTATCAAGAGCTTTTGATAATCATCATATATGTGCAAAGCAAATAACGTACATTGGCGATCGATTCTTAATTTATTAGCAAGATATCTAAAGCTGATGTATTGTGGTCTTACCGGTGCAGTATGCATGATAATAAGGCGGGAAATGAATTGTAGAAAATCTGAGAACGTGTGGTTATGGCAACTGGCATAGATGTGGGACAGGTATTTTCCCAAACAGTAGGCGACGTGCGAATGATCTATCCGGTGTTTTCATCAAGGACATGTTCTTCTCTGAAATACCATATAAACTAATAGTAGGTATGTTAGAATATTGGAGTTTCTTATAATATGATTGCAGATAATTTAAAAGTAGACAGACAAGTAGATGACACGTCGCGTTATAGTAGAAAAATATTGCTTGCGACAGTTGGCCTTTCACCACAAGTTGTGACGGAGACGGCTTATGCATTGATGATGAGCGATAACTCTCCTTTCATTCCATCTGAGATAGTTATTATTTCAACTACCACAGGTGCGAAAAATGCCAAAGAGCAATTGTTGGGTACGGCTAACGCCAGGATATCGTGGCTGGAAAGGCTCTACCGTGAGTACTCAAGTTCATCTCTGCCGACCGTTGATTTTGTGACTGTGACCAGCCGTGCCGGCATAGAACTTGATGATATTGACAGTATAGAATCCAGTGCAGCATTTGCGGACAAGATATTGGAAACAGTTCGCGAGATTACCAATGATGACAATTCAATTGTCTATGCTTCGATAGCCGGTGGTCGTAAAACGATGAGTTTTTATCTTGGTTATGCTCTTTCAGTACTGGGACGCGATAGGGATCGACTATACCATGTACTTGTTGCTCCTCCATTTGAATCTAACCCGGAGTTTTATTTTCCCACTAGAGATACACAAATGCCCAGAGATCAGAAAGGGTTTGTTTGCGATAATTCCGATGCCATCATTAATTTAGTCAATATCCCTTTTATTCGTCTTAGGTATCTAGATCATAAAGCGATATCGCAGTCTCTTGGTTTCGAGGAATCTATAGAAAGATTAAATAAATCCTACGATCACCGTCTAGTTATTGATGTGGCTGGTCGTAAGCTTCAGGTGGGTGGTGCCGAGATAAAGTTGCAGCCAATCGATTTTGCTATTTATCTTGTCTTTGTTCGTAGCAGATGCAATGGAGAAGAATCTTTATCGGGTCCTAGAGGGCGTTATGATAAGACATGGGGTCAGAAGATATTAAAAGAATGTGAATTTATGTGTCCTGACAAGCCATATCCTTACGGACTTCCTAAGCGAACCGTCAAGGTATTGGAAGAGGGGGTATATGCCCCCTATCTAGTCAGTCACCTCAGTAAAATACGTAATTTGTTAAAATGTAATCTTGGTACAGAGTCGCATAGATACACAATTGAATCTACGGGGAAATCCTCATATAGATATTGCATTGAGATAAAACCTAAGCATATCGAAATCATCCGGCATTAGATAGCGTCTGTGAACCGATTGACAACGTTGCCAATCGAGAAATTCATACAATTACGATACAATTGTGATACATATAGAATCATGGTATTTTTTACAAGCGATACAGAGACTCTCAACCTTGTAGTGTCGTTCGACTCTCCAACATTTACACATGGTGCTAACAAAGTCGTAGTTAAGGCACGTCCTACCGAGTTTAAAGCTGAGCTCAGACGGTGGTACAGGATATTAAAAGCTGCTCAGGGCAATAATGTTGATA
Organism: Actinomycetes bacterium; assembly: GCA_021844725.1. Next base: position 15,051 of record JAKBSX010000012.1, read on the forward strand.
TTCATAATATTTATACAGAGGAACAGAATCTGTTTGGTGGTCCCAAAGATGTTCCGGTGCGAAGTAAGGTCTTGTTACGAAGTATGAACTATCCTAAGGATCTTTCATTAGAGGAAGTATTTGGTAATAAAAGCCTGACAAATTCGTTTTACTTGGCCTATGGCATTACTGACAATGCTAACAGTTTGGGGAAAGAGCGATGTCTTTTTAGTTGGAGCAATACTAGAGGTAATGGAGATTTTGTGGATGAGCGTTTCTGGCGATTACGCCTTATCATGCCTAAGAAACACAATGATGATGTCAAGAAGTCTCTGTGGATGCTTGACCGATTCGGATGTATTGGAGGTCGCTCGAACAATGGGTGGGGGTCATTGTCAGTAAAACTCGATGGTGCAGACAACTTGTCAAGACCTGTTTTAAAAAACCTGAGCCTGGGATTGGAAGATTACTTAAAGGAAAAATGGCCTTATGCATTTGGAAAAGACGATAAGGGTATTATGGTCTGGCGATACTCAGCCTCGTCTCTCTATGCAATTTTTAATGAGCTTGCAGCTCTCCGCAAATCTCTGAACGTAAAGGGAAAAATTTCCTCTGGTAACAGAGGTGCTACGCAGATTCACTTCAAGATAAAAAAGAGTGAGAATGCATTCCAGGCAATGGCATACTGTATGCCCTATAACCATGAGGGTAAGAATAACCCAACTAACGACTATAAGACAATCATAAATAGCTGGGTTGAAGAAATCGACTGTATCGATAACAAATGGAAAAGATTCAATCCATTCACGGAAGGCGACTTGGAAAATAATGGCAAATGAGGAAATCGTGACGAATGAAAATATGTGGAAAAAGAAACTTGAAGCTTACGTGCATGATCCAGCTGAGAAGGCACTAATACTGCTTCGTACCCGTGAGGGACATGAAGCAGGAACGGTCGCTACCCTCAAAGATATATTGCAACTACAAGGTAGTATGTCTTCAGAGGTGAGAAATGCTGACCATTGGGCAGCTGCAGCTGATAGACCATCTTTACCCAAAGGAGGCCAGTATAGGGTAAATTTTGTGAAGAAACCTGAACTGATTCATCCACTGAGCGCTGAGAGGATACAAGTAGACGAGATAAGTGATATCGATCCGAGAATAATGGAAACACTAAGCACGGATCATTTTGCGAGACTGATTATCAAAGATGATGCCGATCACCCTGATTATCAGCTCACCTTTCTTTCTTTCTGGAGGTTTGCTTCCCTTATGCCGAGTGCGAGTGAAATTAAAAGCCTAT
>JAKBSX010000461.1 GCA_021844725.1 Actinomycetes bacterium
ACCGTGGTACGCTTCGAACAAGGCAAATTCGCCGCTCCCCGGCCCGACAAGCTTGCCCGGTTTGCCAGTCTTTTGGGGATACCCTTGGCCGATGTATATGCACGAGCCGGATACCTGGTACCCGAAGAACTGCCAAGTTTCGAGTCTTATCTGAAAACCAAATACCAAGATCTTCCAGCGACGGCGGTTATCGAGCTGAAGAGACTATTCGAAGAACTTGCAGCCCGTCATGGCCTAGACGTAGATCAAGCAATTCCCGTTACAGAAGAGGCAGGTGATGATGAAACCAGAGATAGCGCCTGATAAATCAGGAGCGGCAAACGCCATGACAAGTACTGGCCAAAGTACTCTTACTCATTTCGCAGAGGTGGCTTGGGATCAGTGGTCAAATTCGGAGGATACCGAAACAGCTCCCCAGGATATTTCCACCAAACGTGCGGTCGCCTATATCCGGGTCAGCACCAAGGCACAGGCGGAACGTGATGGAAACCCGGAGGGCTATTCCCTACCGACCCAGCGAACAGCTTGTGCAAGCCGCGCCCGTCAGCTTGGGGCGGCAATCGTAGATGAATACATTGACAGGGACAGCGGCACCAGCGTTGACAAGCGCCCAGCCATGTTAGCGCTTATTGAGCGGGTGACCCAGGAACGAGATGTCGACTACGTAATTGTGCACCAGCTCAGTCGTTTTGCCCGTAACCGCCTGGATGATGCCAGCATCACCATGCGCTTAGAAGCATCTGGTGCAACCTTGATTTCCTGCATGGAGGGCGGAATAGATCAGACCGCTTCTGGCCGGATGCTTCAGGGAATGTTGGCTGTCGTCAATGAGTACCAATCGCGCAATCAAGGTGATGACATCAAGCGTAAGACTCTACAGAAGGTCAAAGATGGCGGTACTCCATCGCTTGCGCCAATTGGATATATCAACGTTCAAGGCATCAACGCTGAGAAAGATAAGCGCTGGGTGGAAGTAGATCCAGATCGTGCACCTCTTATCACCTGGGCATTCGAAGAATACGCAACTGGGAAGTGGTCGCTCGCTAAACTACTGAAGGAACTAACTGAACGCGGGTTAACAACTCGTCCAACTCCGAAGAGACCATCGCAACCACTGCATCTATCTCTTCTCCAGCAACTTTTGAAAAGACCGTACTACAAGGGCGTTGTGGTGTATCACGGTGTTGAATATCCCGGTAAGCACATTCCACTGGTATCGGCTGAAGTTTTCGGTCGAGTGCAGGAAGTACTAGCAGCTCATAGTGTTTCGGGGGAGCGGCATTGGAGGCACGAGCATTATCTCAAAGGTACCATCTTCTGCGCAAAGTGTGGTGGACGCCTGTCTCTAACACACGCAACTGGTAATGGGGGAACGTACGTCTATTTCTACTGTCTGGGGCGAAAAGCCAACGGCAAGTCTTGTTGGCAAAAGGCACTCCTGGTGGAGCTTGTTGAACAACGAGTGGAAGAATTCTGGCAAGGAGTTCGAACCACCCCAGAGCGAACGGAAGAACTTCGTACAGTTTTAGCGAATGGCCTTGCCGATGCCCGAGCTGATGCAAAACGAGAAAAGCATCTACAGCAATCTCGGATCGCCAAACTAATAATCGAGCGAAAGAAGCTGCTTGATGCATATTACCAGGGTGCTGTGCCGATGGACTTATTGGGATCTGAACAGGATCGAATCAGCAAAGCGATGGCCAATGCCCAAAGGCGGCTCGATGAATCCAGTCTGGCATTTGACGGAGTTGAACAAACGCTCAACAAAGCTATTGGATGGGCATCAGAACTTCCTGAAGCTTATCGATACGCGAACGATAAAGTTCGTAGAGGACTCAACCAGGCGGTCTTCACTCGACTGATGGTCTTTGAAGACGGAGTTACAGCTTATGAGTACACCGAAGGGATGGAAGTCTTTTTGGAAAGAAACCCAAAGGTAGTGCCTATGCCAGAGCAATTCAAGAATTCTGATCTACAAGACGAAAAGCCATCCAGATTCTCGTTTGGGAATTTGCAAAATTATATCCTGACTTCCTCGTTTAGGTGGCCAAATCAACGATTGGCCGCTTGACCCGACTCCAAGGAACGTATGAGTCGCTGCATTTCTGGTCCATAAGCCGGCGGAACAAGAAATCGCTGTTCTCCAAGACTGAGTATTGCTGCTTTGGCTGAGCTGATCTCATCGAGTGCTTGTCTGTAGGTGAGTCCAAGGGGTTTGGCCTCTTGTCCAAGCATTCGAAGCACACAAAGGCTCAGCATGCAGATGATTACATGAGCCTCGATACGCCTTTTTATGAAATGGAATGCTGGCCTGATCCTTAGATCGGTCTTGCTCATACGGAACGACTGCTCGATCTTGTAAAGCTCGCCATAGTGGTCGATTACCAGGCTGGGCTCAAGTTCAAAGTTGTTTGTTACGTATCCTTTGATCCCGTCCCACTTGCTGGCAGCTTCAATGGCTTCTAAGTCTATCTTTGGCTTTTCCTTGATGGAAAAGTCCAGGAACTGGTGTTTTCTCACAGCTTGGTTTTTTGCTATCAGAGTCTCCAGGCGGGCAATTGATCGCTTTCTCAGACTGACGGCCCTTTTGGCTCTGGAGGCCGAGTAGGAGATAACCAGGCGCCTGTCTTTATGGGTGATCTCCGAAGTTGTTATGTTCGTGAAATCTATTGCCAGGATCTCCTCCTGTAAGGACTTGGGAAGCGACTTCAACCTGGCACCAACGATGTAGAAAAGATTCCGCTGCTCTAGGGCAGAGAGGTTTTTCTCACTCAACATTCCTGCATCTCCCACAACGGTAAGAGAGTTCTGTCCCAGAGTCTTAAGTGTCTCGTCAATCCCTGATATCAGAGTTGAGCCTTCATAGGTATTGCCGGGATAGAGCTTGAATGTAAGTGGCATTCCTAAAGAGTTGACCCCCAGTCCCAGCACTACCTGGGGCAGGTCGTCTCTTTTGTCTTTGGAGTAGCCCCTTTTCCTGAACCCAGCTACGCCGTATTGGTCCTCGTCTTCAGAGTCTGTTTCGAAATAAAGCGTGGTGACATCGTACAAAATGTAGCCAAATGATCCGGGGTAGCAACTTGTGACGTAGCCCCTTGCCTTATCTAGGATATTGCTTTGGGACTTCGAAATGGAGTCCATGAACCGGTAGATCTTTTCCTCATCGAGTCCCGCTCCGAAGCTTGTGTTTATGAACTGGGCCGTTCTTCTTTTTGATACCGGGTGAAGAATCCTTGCCATTATCAGCTGACGAAGAAGCGCCACATTCGCCAGTGGTATTCCCAGCCTGTCAAAGAGCCCGCCAAGTACCAGCTCGGCGCCCTGGTGGTATTCTCCAACAGTTCTAAGGCCACTGAGGCTAGAGTCATCAGGAAATGGGAGCATCAGCTGGTCTTTGTGTTTTAGCTCCAACAGGGTCTCTTGGGCTTTTTCCATTAAGAACTCGAGATCAGTGTCAGACTTTGCGGTTCCGATGTGGCGGATCAGTTTCTTTTTCCACACCCCGTTTTCCAGCCGTTTTTCAACAATGCGGACTCTGGTGGTAGATCCAAGCTTTGACTTTTCCAAATACATGAGCCAAATAGTAGGCTAGGTGGCCAAAGGTTACCAAGGATTTCGCATTACGATTTTCCTATTCGCAGGTCAGGGAGTTGCAGCTACCCAATAGAAGGGCAAAATGTAACTTTTTTTGAACAATACGAGGAAGTCAGGAAGACGGAGTTACAGCTTATGAGTACACCGAAGGGATGGAAGTCTTTTTGGAAAGAAACCCAAAGGTAGTGCCTATGC
>JAKBSX010000462.1 GCA_021844725.1 Actinomycetes bacterium
ACGGTATTTGAGATCTCAGCAACCAGAGTAACTTCTTCTCCAGTTGATCGAATCCGGCCTTCAGCGACTACGTCAGATCAATCTTCTTTATAATTTGGGAAGCAAGTTCTTGAATGTCTACCGGGGAAATTTAACGTCCGAGTCTGCCAATGTTGCGCTGACCCAAAATTTTTACAATGCACAAATACCTATCTCACTTGTTTGTGCTCAATACAAGATGACACACCAAAATAAATTCAAGAAACCAATGGACCAATGGTAAAAATGGAACCAGTCTCAGGCTTCGTTGGGAATTTGTCCGGGAACTTGGCGACTCGAGGATTTCAACTTATTTTACATCTAAGCCTCTGGATGCATTTCTCGATAGATTTTTCAATATCTTGTCTCTCTATAACTGCTCCATAAGCTATGCCGAGCCGCTCTCTTCGTCGGTCATCGGAACTGACCCCGCCTGCGAATCTGACTGGACAATATATATAAAACTAAAGTTTTCTTGCTCGTCTGCAAACTGAGCTGTTATTACCGACCTAATTAATTTCAGTTTCTTACCGTTTTGCTCGGTCATGTATATGGTTAATCGTTGCTCGCAACTTCACAACAGGTCAACATATTCTCACTTTAGCCGTTATGCGGGCAGATCAACAAGCTATCGCTTGCGGTCATAGATGCAGTTCTCCATGAAATCTATAGTCTCATTCGACCAGAGGCCGGGCTTTCCCTTGTATTTTGTTCGCTGTGGTAAAACCTGAGCTTGCTCCCATTGCGATATAGCAGTGAGATGATCCTGATCTTTGGGTCGATTGAGATATTCCTTACTGCGCTTTATCAGCTCGACCGCGGCTACGGTAACCGCGATGCCGCCGACTTGAATCGTTCTACTCGAAGCGACGACATTTTCGTAGCCCCCTACACCGGCCATTTACGTCATTACATCGAGTTCTTCAAGTACTTCGTCATCAAGACTCCTGAGAACTAACTTTACTGCTTTGTGTGGGCAGTTTCAGACTGTTTGGCTGTTCTGAGTTTTCGCATAGATTCTCTTTTAAATCAAGTTTAGCCACCGACTAATGCAAGGGAGTTCGTGAGGCTTTCGAAGCAACTCTGACCGAAATAGTCCGCCGACAAAGCCAACCCCCCGAAGTCAATACAATAGGGTAGAGGTCCTGCTGGAACCAAGATTTCCGTGGGATAAATTTGACAGTAGTTTGATAGTAGTTGCCAAAAAATTACCTGTAAACACCCATGAACACTAGTGAACAGTAATACCAGGTCCGAATACATATTTGTCGAAATCAAGTTTTCATCATTCCTGGTAAAAGCCCTGGAGCTTCTAACTGGCAGACAACAAATGTAAAACTCTTTCGTGAAATTCGATACTTCACTCAAGAGCGTGTTGAGAGTCCAAAGCCATTTGCAAAACGAGGAGTGTATCTAGTGCCTGAAGACCTTACTCGTGTCTAAGGCTGGCCTTACGCGAAAAGAGCTGCTTCAGCTCTTGCCAGAATCAGGAATTTGGGCCAGCGCAGCAATGAACTATGCCGAGCAATGAAAGCTGCAATTGACTGCTAAATGCTAGAATAATCTCAATGACAGTGATCCGAAACACCGACGATCTTCTAAGGGCACTCAGGGAACATCCTGAGTGGAAAGAGGCTGTCCGGATTGAGATCCTTGGAGAGGAGTTGCTGTCGTTACCGGAGTTGGTAAAAGAGAACTCACGACAGATTGCCGAGAACTCTAACCAAATTTCCCGGCTCACAGAACGCATGGATCGGCTCACAGAAATTATGCGCCTGCACGATGTACGATTGGCACGTGTCGAGGATCGGCTTGGTCATCTCGACGGTAGGTTTACAGAAGAGATGTATCGCAGGGGATTTGCAACGAAGGTAGCAGATATCGAAGGCAAAATTAGGCGTGTCAAGGTACTGTCAAGGCCTGAGCAAGCGGATCTCAGTTTCGATGCGGCAGATGAGAACCTCATAGACGAAGCTGAGGCGATGGAACTTCGTGATGCTGACGTAGTCGCTGAAGGCCGGATTCGATCAACTGGAGAAGAAGTTACTCTGGTTGCTGAGATCTCAAATACCGTTCATATAGATGACGTGCTGCGTGCTATAAAGCGTGCGGAAATTGCAAGTCGTGCTACAGATCGCAGATGTATACCTGTAGTGATGGGTGAAAAGGCAGATGCCATAAAAGATACGCCTCACTCTGGTGTCTGGCTCATCGAAAAGAACCAAACCAGGGAACTTGGTGGAATAAATTAAGAGGTCTACACACCACGCAATCTCCTCCTAATACGAATAAACCGCCCCACTGCCACCAACCAGCCAATACCCCTTGCCATCCGGATTAGCAGCTACCACGAATCTGCAAGCTGTTCCTCTTCTGGGCGCCTACGCCCAGCCAGCCAGGCATCAACCTCTTTCACAGCTTCCGCTCCAGAAAACCTAGGCATTCCTAGGCACTCCTCTTCTTTTCGCTCTTCAGCCGCTGAGTCTCCCCGGTCCTATCCATGGACCGAACTCTGCGAATCGCTGGTAATGCCAGCTCCCACTTCCTCTTCAGAGGGTGGTTTGCTTAAAGTCCTGCCGTGAGCGGTAGTATTGCCTTCAGCGGGCAACACGACGTGGTGCCCTCCGGTTCTACTTTCCAATCGGCGTTTGAACCTGTTGTCAAGGATCTTTCGCACCTCTATGTAAGGGGTGAACCGGCTGATGTCGGGGTCATCGATCCTTTTGAACAGATTGTTGGCAGCAACATAGTCTGCATCACCCTGCCAGTTGCAATCCCAGTACGGATTGCGGCAATGAAACCTGTCCCCGTGACGGTTGTCCTTTGAGACGTACCCGCATGCTGGATCGGGACAAGTTTGGCTGGTGTAGGCTGCGTTGACTGTTTTTACGTCGGAACCTCCGACAAATGCGTGCACCGCAGTGCGTTCCTCGTTCTCTCTGCGCGCCCAGGACGAACACATCCGAGAGATCTTCTTTGACTTGGCTTTACCCTGTAAGTGAGACAGATCCTCAGTGACTAAGAGACTGGGGCGCTGCTCCAACGAGCGAGCGACCTTGTGTAGTGCGCGAGTCCTGTTGCCAGCGCCGTACACAACCTCTTTGACGGCAGCGCCGGAGATGGTACGAAGCGTTGCCTTGTTCCTGCGCACTCTGGCCTGCTGCTTCTTAGTACCGAGGTTGTTCTTCTTGATGTGCTTGGCCCGCTTGGAGCCCGGGTTTGTCCTTGTAAGCGCATGGAGTTTGCCGCGCGACTTTCCGGTCCGGTTCCTCTGTTCGGTCATCGGTGTAAGCGCTGGCCCGTAGTCTGTGTCGTGTTTGACTCCATGATTGTCTGTGCAGACCTCGGTCACACCCCAGTCGATTGCCTTGTCCGGCCCCATTGCTTTCCCAAGCGCTTTGATGTCATAACTGACGTGGACGAATGCCCGCTGTGAATCATCATCCAGCACCACTCGGATGTTGCCTGATACCCGGCTGATCCCAGCCAGAGGAAGCGCAATACGCTTCCGTTTTGTTGCTCCCACGACTTTGCTGAGGATCACGGTAAACTCCCTAGACTCGATCACCGAAATTCCCTAGGTGACCAACCTCTGGAGTGGATTTGAAAAGAGCGTAATCGATGTGGCGACCTGAGTCAACTGAGTTCTCAAAAGCGCATAAATCACGCTCTATGTTCAATAGCATCTGGAACCAGTTCGATAGCTGCCACCGGTTCTTCGCAACATGGGCACAATCCCCCAAAACCTATGCGTCGCATGAAAATCCCACA
>JAKBSX010000463.1 GCA_021844725.1 Actinomycetes bacterium
AAATGCCAACATGTAAATAATGTCAGTACGTAAGCCCAGTAAATTGACTGCTTCTAGTGAATCTCCCGCGGCCCGCAGGGTTCTTCCCGGACGAGTCCGAACCGTATACAACACCAATGCCAATATAAAAATAATTCCCGAATACATGACAATATTGGCAGGACTGACGCCGACGGAACCAATATAAACAGCCCTACTAGGTAAAGATGCGTACGATAAATCACCTGGTCCCCAGATTATCGCTACCGCTCCTTCCACGACAGTGACCAAACCAACTGAAGCCATGAAGATAATCATCCCGCTGGCACCGTTTCGCCTAAGCCAAACATACAAACTTCTGTCAATTAAAATGCCGACAGCAATCGCAATGAGAACACTTAACATTACGCTCAGCCACACTGAGAGATGGGCCTGATCCATAAACGCATATGCAACATATCCAGCTATTGTCATTACCGCCGCATGTGCTACGTGAAATGTGTGAGTGGTGTTAAAGATGATGGCAAAACTTACTGTCTCTACGGCAACTAAAATCCCGATCGCGCTACCTAAGACAGCGATGGTCATCAATTCCTTCAAGTTCGACTACCCCCTCATTATCTAAATTACGATAAGACCACCGCAATCCTCATTCAAAATACGCAGATCTATTTTCAACTTCTAAATCACTGATAAATAATGCATTTGTTGATAACTTTGAAGGCTGCGGCAGCTCGCTCGATAGGAAAATAGTTATGTTCCTCTAAACAACCCTGCGGCTGCATAATAATCAAGCACATTTAGCTGCCGCCCCCCTCATATATCTTCTTAGATATGCCTCCCTAGCTATTTCTAGCACGCAGATTTACCACAAACAAGCTCACCTACCCGTTTGAGCTGCTAGAGCTTGGCGAAATAACCTTAAGAGTTTGCAAATTGCCCCCTTCGGATTTTTGCAACGCAACCTTCTGCAGATCGTCATGGTTGGCCAATAATTTGATTGTTCCACCATCCATGTAGTCATAAAAACTCGGTTGAGAATTAAGGATCTTTGCCATTGCTAAAGTGGCCCCAGAGGACGTAGGACTGATATTTTTCTTCGCTAAATCGGAAATTAGTTGAGCAAGAACCTCCACTCCTTCAAATGGCTCACCAGATGTGAAAGACGGCTGAGATCCATACTTGGTTTTCCAACCTTGGATAAAATCTTTACCTGCTAAGCCGGTAGCATTTTGACTTACATATGCATTGGTACCAAGGTACCCATTTCCTGCTGGTCCGGACACGCTATAAGGAACGTCAATGAGTGGATTTAGGTGCATGATATTCAGGCCTACGGAAGCCATTTGCTTGGCCAAAGTTGCTATAGTGTCGCCAAGTGCCACGGTGACGAGAGCTTGTGCTCCTGAATTCTTGATGGTATCGAGCAGTGGCGTGAAGTCAGTTGTAGCCAATGGATAGGTGAGATTTGAAACCACCGTTCCACCCTTCTGCTTGATCAAATTGGCAACAACTTTCGCGTTATCCAGACCATAAGAATCCTGCGACACAAGTAAAGCAAACTTCTTTGCCCCATGCGACATTGCATAGTTAACGATTGGGCCATCGAGCAGCGGAGGATTAGGAGCCAAGTTCCATAACCATTTCTTGCCGATCAAAGCATCAGATGCGCCACCCACATTCAAAAAGACAACATGATTAGATGCCGCTGTGTTGTAACCAGCCAATTCTGGAGATGACCCACCTTCGATGACAAAGGGCACGTGGTACACATTCACTAACGTTGACATGGCCTGGGCGCCGCCTTGAGCGGTACCTCCATTGCTCTCAGCAATCATACGCAACTTGTACCCGTCAACGCCGCCAGCGGCGTTTATTTCCGAAACGGCCAGTTGCGCACCTTTTTCTTGCAATGCGCCTATGGATGCAGCCGGGCCAGTTAGTAGAAATATTCCACCAAAAGTAAATACCTTCCCGCCGCTTGCAGATGCAGTAGAACTCTTCGTGCTTGACGTATTAGATGTCGAAGCACTACTCGATGAGCCACAGGCTGCAAGAATCAGACTCAATGCTCCTAGTGTAGCTCCAGCTTTGATTCCTCGCTTTTTGTTATTTTTCATTGTCAGTTCCCCCCTAAATTAGGTTTAATTCAACGTAGCCAGCAGAGTAACTACCAGCTCTAAAACTCTTTTCAACTATCTTTCTTTTTCAAATCTTTCGCGTTCTCTCTTCCAATCTTCCCCCCCCGTCAATAACGCCGACAGCGTTTTCTCGAACTTAACACCTTCTGACAGCACTGTATTTGCGGCCACGCCTATGGTCAACTTGGAATAAATTGCAGCTGAGCCTGGATGCGACACGATACCCTGAGCTATCTGTATTGCCTCAGTTTCTAAGTCTTCGGTAGCCACGACTTTGGTGACCAGCCCCCATTGCATAGCCAAATCGCTATCTATACTCTCGCCAGTCAATACCATGTGCAGTGCCCTACTCGGACCAACCACCTTTGTGAGTCTCTGAGTTCCACCTCCTCCCGGGATAATTCCGAATTTCACTTCAGGGAAACCAAGTTTTGCATCTGAAGAAGCAACTCTTATATCACATGCGAGAGCAAGCATTAGCCCTCGTCCAAGAACATGCCCATGTAAACCAACAATCGTCGGTTGGGGCAACTCAGCAATAGCTGACTGCATATCTTCTCGTAATTCACGGGAAAGCCTGTCAGTAACTGGCTCTTCCTTAACGGAGTCTTTTAGATCCTGACCTGCACAAAATGAACGTCCATTTCCCAGGAACACAACGGCACGAAGATCCTGACTTGAGCGAACTGATCTACATAAATCCACAATGTCGCCCATCATCGCATGGGTAAGCGCATTCAACTTCTCAGGTCGGTTCAACCGAATAATTCCAAGCGAGCCGGTAATAGACCATTCAACTTGACTATCAGGCATTGACGTCACCCCCAAAGGGTTTGGCAATCAAAGCCACCAGAAACTCAGCGTCATGGTTCAGGTTCGAGCTAGCTTGAATAGATTTACGACACACACTAAGCATTATGAAATCCTTCTGGCCGAGCAACAATAAGTGCATCCAGAGCAAACATCCCTTGAGTGCCCGGAAGAACTATGCAGGGATTCACATCTATAGCTTCGATTTTCTCACCATGATCTCGCACTAGATTTCCTAAAGCTACAATTGCTTGGCATAAAGCCGGAATATCATATTTTGGTCCACCACGGTAACCTTTTAGAATTTCGCTGACTTTGGTTCGATTGATCACACTTTCAGCTCGTGAAAGAGTAACTGGTGGTCCGCAAAAGGAAACGTCTTTGAAGAGCTCCAGCCAGAGCCCTCCAGAGCCAAACATAATGACATGGCCTACTTCCGGATCCCGCTGTACTCCCAATACAACTTCAAGTCCAGCAGGAGCCTGAGAAGCAATCAAAACTCCCTGCAATGGTATTGATTCAGAAGTAGCACGCGACTGAATCGTTTTAACCGCCTTGGAAAGTTCTTCACCATTTTGAACATTTAGAATAACTAATCCGTGATCCGACTTATGTGGCAGATCTCGTGCTACCCCTTTGACTACAAGTGGAAACCCAAGTTGCTCGGCGACTCGTCGAGCCTCGTCCTCGGCTTGGACTACATGTTCCCGCACTGAACGTATGCCATAGTGGGCCAATAAACGCTTCGATTCAACCTCGTTCAGAGCAGTTAATTTTTTCGAATCATCAACAACTATGTCCGATGGCCACGCTCTATCTATAGGTAAATCGGATTCTCGTCCTCCATCGGATTGCAG
>JAKBSX010000464.1 GCA_021844725.1 Actinomycetes bacterium
CGAACTGCATCTTCATTCACTCCGCATATCTAAGCAATTTGTCTACGCTCTCAACAGTGTGATTAAGTTTGGTCTCCAGATGTTCAACATCGAAATTCTGTTTCACTTTGATCTTAGTGACTAACTCTGTGAGCGAGTTGTCATCGCCTGGATCTATGAAATTCACTTCCTTGTTGATCAAGGAGGCCAGCTCCTCAAGTTGGCTATTGCGGTAAGCGATTACATCAAGAGCATAAAACGAAGCTAACTGCATTACTCCGGAAGCACCACCAGCTGCCAAATAAGGCAGTATTATGGCATCTGATTCTAAGAAGAGGAAAGGGATAGCTTCTTCAGAAGGATTCCAGACGAACTTAAATCTGTCGTCTTTTAGCTCCAACACAAACTGAGTGACCAATGAGAAGTAAGAGGGGAAGTTCTTGTTTACGCTCCCAGCCACCAATATCTCGAGATCGTTTTTGTATACATTTCTGCTCAATAATTCAAGGACTCTCATTAAGTCTTTTTGAGGCCCCCAACTTCCAAACAGAAGTAACCGAGGCTTGCTTCTCTTGTGACTAAGCGACTTAATTATTGCCTCTCTACTAGAAATAAAAGAAATTGTTGCGTCGGCATATGGTATTAGTATTGATGAAACCTCTCTCTTCAAAGTTGTTTCCATTTCTCTCGCCATCGAAGGCAGTGTTGTCACTAATTTGGTGAGTACGGCTAGTAATCTTTCGACGAAATTTACCAACAATTTGGTTAATAGCCCGGCCCGATAGCCCAGTGTCTCAAAGTCTTGTGTTTCCAAGAAGTTATGCATGTAAGTGATTACTCGTCTCCTTGACAATATAGACACTCCAATTGGTAATAGTAATCCTAGAAAGTTCGTTAGTCGGCGCTTTCCAAAACTTGTAAGATAAATATTGAACACATACAAATCGAAATCTCTTTCACATAGAATGTCGATGAAGGTCCTGAGTAGTGAAAGCAAATCGTCCTCGGCCCAGGATTTCTTCAAAATCACCCGCTCTGGATCGATGCAAGGTGGAAGAAAACTATCTGTGTTTCCAAAAACACATATCGAAACGTTACTATTGCTTACCGTCATAAGATAAGACATGGCAGAAGTTATTGTCGCAGACCTCTCAAAGTGAGGGTAATAACTTCCAAACAGACAGATTTTCATGGTCATCACACCTCTTAGGTTAAACGCGTTCTGATATCACAAGCAGCTTCATTGATTTTGACCAACTCGAAATATCTGTTCGAGTCAAAAGTCCCAAATCTTACGCTATCGTCCAACGTTGAGTCTAATATATAGATTGAAATTATGACAAGATGGTCTTTTTGACATCCCCATGAGTTAACTCCTTTGTTTACCATGGGTGTCGAAACTCTTGAGGGTCAGAGCGGAATACTTAGGGTGCTGGTGCTCCTGCTCGAGTTTGGAGAAGCACATCAGGAGAGGCTGGACGGGCCTAGAAACCTGTATGGACGGATCGTCAAGGCAAGCTTGGAGAAACTTGAATCTGAGGGGCTTGTCAAGAGATGGGTTGACGATACAGTCTGGACGCCAAGAAAGATGAGTGCACTGACTGAAAAGGGTATCAAAGTTGCAGAGAAGGTCAAGGAGATAGACCGTCTGCTTTCCCTTAAATGAACAGCAACTCAGACAAAGACGATCGTAGGATGCATTCCTTGTATAGATATGCAAAAGGCGGGGAAATGATCGATGTAAAGCAACGGCTGGACCATTACCGTTTCCCCTCATCCCCATCGGGTCGGTGCTGGCGGTAACGGATAATAACAGACAACGCCCACGGACCGTCTTTGCCATGCTGAATTATGGCTTTGCAGTATAAGAAGACTGCTTTGATGAGAATCGGGAGTTGGAATCACAGGAAGAAAACCGAATCTTGTGCTACTTGCTATTTTGTTCAGTTCTTCCACGCAAAAATTCAATATGGTTTCACAAAAGTGATGGACGAAATAGGTTTGCAGAAATCGCTGGAATTTCCCTTCCCATTGCACAAAAGGGATTGTAATTTCAAACATATAGCCATAAATGCTTTATCCCTCAGGCAAAAAGTAAATTCCTTCTCTGAAAACACCTTATTGCTGTCATAAGCCACAAATCCAAATTTGGACATGGCGCACAACTCACCAAGTATAACCATATCTTGAGATTGATTGGCCTGAAAAACATGCTGATTATTGAAACATTCTGCGATCTGTTTCCTAAAGTCATACACTTCTTGGCCATTACTCGCAAGATGGACGTTGACGAACCGTTGCTTGATGCGTTCTATAATAATCCAAGTGTATGAGCTTGTTACTGAACCTAAAAACTTTAGGACTTTCTCCTCATCTTGGTCGCATATTTGTAGCAGTGTGTCTCGAATTAACGCCTGTACAAACACAGCGAATCTCCTAACATTGGGATCTGGATTCCCTGAAATTCGTACAGCGACATTCTCTAAAATTCTGGCTCTTTCATCCTGCTTTAAGTTGTTCCAATCATTCCCTGCTGCTTTCGCCCGCTTTATTCCATTCCTGAGTTCTGCAGAATAAATCGACACAGCGTTAAGAAGTATATTTGTTAGCTCTATAACAACCTCCTGTTGCACTAGCGTCATGTTGGGAGGTAGGTCATCACAAAATGACCTGCACTGGACATGATTCGGCCTGCGCTCGTAGAGAAAGTCCAGCAATATCTGTGTGTCTAGGAAGTACATTTCACTTAGGTCCATCCTTTCAGTTCGCTGAGTCGATAATGCCGGACTGGTTTTAACTTGCACTCTCTTCGAGAGGCATCTCAAGCGGTACATTTGTCATAGACGCTAGAATTTCTACTTCAGCAGCAGTAGGAACACCCAAAGGCGGTGTTTTAAACAGCATAAACATCTCTGAGAGCCGTCTATTTACCACTTCTTTTGCGACGCCGATTCCTTTGTAAGCGAATATTACAGGCTGATAAACTAGAATAAACATCGAGATTGTGCGAAGTTTCTTATCGACCTCACCATCTTCACATGTTTTTAATTCAGCATTCAAAGACTTGAAAAACTTTACGTATACCTGGAAGTATGATAGCATTAACGGGTCAATGTCATCCCACACTTCTTTCTTTTCAACCTCCCTAATAAATACCTTCTGAGTTTTCTCTATTCGAGGCATTGCGGAATCGATGTATGATGTCCATACTTCCCTTCGCTCTGATACTGTGAGACCTTTCATGTAATTATTCACGTGCCTAAATGCAAAGTTCAGATCGTCCAGTTTGTGCAAAAGGTTCTCCAAGGTGACACTGTCTGCATTAAGAAGGGTAACGTCCTGTTTCATGAACTCGATCATGAGCTCCACAAGTTCTAAGTAATCTGAAGAATTCGCTTCGGCATATTGACTCAACTTATTCTTGACAAACTTTGCATATGTCCAATGCTTTTTTCTTCCCATCCTACATAATTGGTCGATAGGATAAGGATTAAGAAATCCCTCAGAAACATGCTTATTTACGAAGGCCAAGTCACCAACACCTCCTACCATTACACTCAACAGAGACGGTATTAATGTTTTTGCCTCTAATATCCTTAAGGGATTTAATCATATCAGTTATTGTCCATATTTAAACGCAAAAAGCCGACTATGTAAATGGCCAATAATTGAATTTGCCATTTTTGTCCAATGGATTAAGGGGGCAGACCAGTCCGTGGGAAAGGTTTTCAACACGCATTCTTCAGAACGGTTTAACCAATTGCCAAATCTGATGCAAGTTATTGTGCCTGATGTTTACTAGGT
>JAKBSX010000465.1 GCA_021844725.1 Actinomycetes bacterium
CGGCTATATTTCACCGATAGTAATTTGAGATAGAGTGGATAAAAAACCCGATATGCTGTTCTGACGGCATGATTATCTAATCGTGCCGCCCACCAATTAACTCCTTTGGTGAAGAGATCGATACTATGGTCATCCACCTTCAAGTCATCATGTTCGCTCAACTACGGACACTCCTCAATGTGAGAAACAATATGTCAGATTCTCAAACGATAGGATAAATCGGCTGCCATAATGCATGTTTCCACCGTATTCCACTCTAATCGCAGACCCAGAGAACACAACCCAGCCAGCATATGTACTACAATGGGTTTATTGCATGGCACTTCCTGCCAGAAACCATTCTCGTCAACTGTTCCTCCGATCGATCAGTTGTTACTTCCCATTAATACAACTCTGCATGTTGTCGAGCTACAATTGACCGCTGCTGCCAATATTCTAAGACTCGCTCAATTCAGCTGTATGGCACTATATATGAACTCGTCAAGCGCTGGTAGGCTCATGATTTAACCTTCCTCTACTTGGCAATTCGGTGCCTTAGATTCGATGGATCTCAATAGGTGAAATGTCCCAACCAAAGGGGCAAATCGGGATACTCTGATACTCTAGTTCTTGGGCTTTTGATATCATCATTAAATCAGTGAACGCATCATGCAAGCTGATAGATTGGAAATGTCCCAAATCTTACGCTATCGTCCATCGTTGAGTCTAATATACATATTGAAATTATGACAAGATGGTCTTTTTGACATCCCCATGCCTTAACTCCCTCGTTTACCATGGGCGTAGAAACTCTTGAGGGTCAGAGCGGAATACTCAGGGTGCTGGTGCTCTTGCTCGAGTTTGGAGAAGCTCACCAGGAGAGGCTGGACGGACCAAGAAACCTGTACGGACGGATTGTCAAGGCAAGTTTGGAGAAACTGGAATCTGAGGGGCTTGTCAGGAGATGGGTTGATGATACTGTCTGGACGCCAAGAAAGATGAGTGCACTGACAGAAAAAGGTATCAAAGTTGCAGAGAAGGTAAAGGAGATAGACCGTTTGCTTTCCCTTAAATGAACTGCAACTCAGACAAAGACGATCGTAGGGCGCTTTCCTTGTATAGGCGGGTAAAAGGTGTGGAAATGACTGATGTATAGCAACAGCTGAACCGTTACTGCTTCCCCTCATCCCCCATCGGGTCGGTGCTGGCGGTAACGGATAATAACAGACAACGCCCACGGACAGTCTTTGCCGTGTTGAATTATGACTTTACAGTATAAGAAGACTGCTTTGCTGAGTATCGCAGGTTGGACTCTCCGGAAGAAAGCCAGTTCTTGCGCGATTTGATCGTACCACAAATAGTGTCTACTCGACGTAATTAAAAATTCTACACGAGACCGATTAGGATAAAGCAAGCCTATAAACCCCATTTTGACTGACGAGCAGAACTGCATTTCACCGCCAAACCTTTTTCCATGTTGGCGCTACAGAAACAACTGAGGTAGCATCCAGCCCGCAGGCGCAAGTAGATAATCATCGTGCAAATGGAATAAACGCATATCCATTCCCAACCGATATATGGCGCAGAATTTGCCAAGTTCAGCTAGAACAGACAACAAGTCTTCATCAGCTTCAGAACAACCAACCACCAACACTATCAACGTGGAGGCAACCTGGCTGGAAAGGAACTTGCAGTAACTCTTAAGAGATTCGGGTATCTCACTATCGAAACCAGGGTATACCCAAGTTTCACCTAAATTTTCTACATCGCCATGAAGTTTCCACAACGCATGGACAAAATCATCAAAATTGCCTGCTGATGCAAACGGCAGAGATACTTTCTTGATGGGATGACCATATAATTGAGTGTAAGATTGTTCAATAAGATTGTCCCAATTATAACACAATATGTCAATGATCTTATTTTCCTCGAATTTCTTACAGATCACATGATGTGCGGGAGTTGGTGCTACACCTCCATTGGATACTATATTCCGAAATTTCGTCTTAAATTCAACGTCCCGTTTTGAATCAGAACCAATTTTTTCGAAAATTGATTTTATCTCATTATCTTCTTGGAGATTAAATCCCATAGACTTCAGTATGTTCTCAAGATGGATGGACAGGGGTAAACCAGACTCGAACGACAACCCAGCTCCAACAATCAACACGACTTTGTAATTCACCTTGAAGCTATTCTTGAACTTGCTCTCTAATCTAAAGAGTCTCTCCGCTATACGGGCGGCATATGACTGTGCCATTACCAACAGATAGAAGGATGGATCAACACCATCTTCGAAAGAATCCGAAGTTGCGCCTTCGACTTCATCGATCACCTTTGCGACTATCTTACCTGCAAGTTCCGAAGGATCTGGAATACCTGGAAATAGCTTATTTATTTGAGGCTTAAGGTCATGAGTGACCCTAAACGCGAAATGTCTTACCGGATATCTCAATTATTCGTTCACCAGCTTTTTGTACAAATGGTTGTACTGGATGACTGATGCTCTAAGCATAACATCGAAATTCAGACGGCCTTCATCGAACTGTTTCCACAGAGAATGGTTAATCACAGAATATTCAAGTTGGGCTTCTGCTTTGAAGTACGATTCTACCGATCCGTCAGATAGCACATTCTTAATGGACTCCGTAAGATCTACGCCAGTTCTCTTACTGTATAGCTCAGTTTTTTGCCTAATATCATGAGATAGTAATGATATCAAAGTCAGATCTTCATGGCCTTTGCCATGATGTGTTGATTTCCTTATTTCTATTAAGGATTGAATAGGCAACAATCGTGGTGCCCGAGACACAATTTGAGGTTCTGGCAAAGTGAGATTCAATGAAGTCCAAGTTGAACGTAAATCGTTTGGACTCCAGAAACTGCCATTAAATGATAGGACAAGTGATTCAGCCATCTGATAATAAAGTCGATCTATTGAAACATCATGGGAAAGAATCTCCGCTAATCCCCTGCTCTTTCCTGCTAAGCGTTCATAGAACGGTCCAAATGAAATCAATCTAGATTCCTTGGTCTTCGACTCATCTAAAATCGGGTGACTGGCGGAAATTAATTTCCACGCCTCATCTAGTTTTGATCTTGCAGGTGTGAATCTCCGGGCACGTACCACTTTCTTGCGAGCATCCATTACTGAGTCCCTGGTGACTTCTCTTACTCTCTGTGATCTTGATAAATCGCCAGTATCGGCTTGAATTGAGGGCGGACCGTAGATCAGGGCAGACATTAGTCTTCAACCTTCTTGAGTCTCAGTTCACCATTAGTCTCAACGGAAAGCTCAAATTTTTCACCAACGGTGAATGGTGACTTAGAGAATTTCATCAGCAATATCAAAGACAGAACTGGGAACATTTTTGGTGGTGCAGAATTTTCTTGTTGAAAGTAAGTGCCTTTTGTAGGGTCCACTTCTACAAATTCGCCAAAGGATATCTGGTACTGGTTATCTCCCGAATCTGGCTGGACAGTTGGAACTACCGAGATGACTTGGACAGTCTTGTTCATAATTATTACCACGGTTTCCTTATAGTTTGACGTTTTATAATCTTTGCACCTATAGTACTTCACATTTCAAGTCGTGATGTAGAGCGGTTTGTGCTGAGTTTCCTCTTAAGTTCACCGATACATTGAGGTCAAGGAGATGGCTCGTGAATCCAGCCGTACTCAACAATGAGTGTTTCGGAATGATCAAATCTGATGCCAGTTGCAATGATTGATGTTCATACTGCAACCTTTAAATCTTTTGAAAAGCCAGTCAGGCGAACTTTGCGAACAAGAACTGTATGCT
>JAKBSX010000466.1 GCA_021844725.1 Actinomycetes bacterium
CCGATCTTGACCTCGTTTCAAGGGTCACGGACTCGATGGGAGTGCACCACAGAATTTGGCTCCTCAGGCAACCTGCATTACTAAGGGAATTCCAAGAGACCACTAGCTCTCTGCCTTTGATTGTGGCCGACGGACACCACCGTCTAAGGGCCGCTGGCGCATCAATTGCTTCCTCTGGTCCAAAACGATTAATGTGCATGGTGACGCCTTCATTTGACGAAGGACCTACCCTTGCTACCTGGGCCAGAAGCTATCGCCCGACGGTACCGCTGCCAGACTTCGAGCCGACACTTCGGTCAAAATTCGACCTCGTCCCCGTTTCAGATGCCGAGCGGGCCAACGCATTATGGCCCTCCTCGCCGCTATTGAGGGTAGGGACGAGGGTATACAAACTTAGCGGTGAATTATCTAAAAAAGCTTCAGATTCGGAACTCACAGACGCAGAACTATTTGAGGCCGAGATCCCGTTCCCATTCGAGCCCGCTGGATACCGGCCCGACGCGAGCTTCCTTGACCATAGCACTCCGAGCCACTTCGATGGTGAAACCTTTGAACTACTCCCGCGCCCGATTACCATCGAAACCGTAGTATCAAGGAGTTCATCCCAGCGACTCCTGCCGGCCAAAACAACTCGCTTCTACCCCAAGGCACTTCCGGGCCTGTTACTCGGAGAAGAAATCGACCGGTGAGTAACCGTCGAAGCGAAAACTATGCGATAGTTATCGATTGGTCCAAATAGACATCCTGAATAGCGTTGAGAAGCTGCACGCCATCGTCCATCGGTCGCTGAAAGGCCTTGCGGCCAACGATAAGTCCCATTCCACCAGCACGCTTATTAATAACGGCCGTGGTAACGGCATCTTGGAGATCAGAAGCTCCCTTGGACTCGCCTCCGGAATTGATCAACCCGATCCTGCCAGCGTATGCATTAAGAACTTGCCACCGAGT
This sequence comes from Actinomycetes bacterium, assembly GCA_021844725.1. Next base: position 949 of record JAKBSX010000466.1, read on the forward strand.
CAGGTCAATTGGGTGATCAGAGGTGAGCTTCTCATAGACAAGCGGATCGGTTTTCGAATACGCCATTTTTACGAATCCGCCATTGGTTGTCGGTAGCTTCTGTTTGACGATGTCAGCCTGGATGGTAGATCCCAAATAGTTAGCCTGACCAGTAAGGTCTGCAGCGGTATGTAGATCACCTTCGGGAGTTTTAAAGGATGAGTTCCGGAGATAGCACCACAGTACTGTAAACATACCCAGTCTGTGCGCTTCCGCAAATGCTTCGGATACCTCGACAATCTGCCTAGTACTCTCCTCTGATCCGAAATAGATCGTCGCTCCGACACCCACGGCACCAAGGTCAGAAGCCTGTCGAACCGATGCAAACATAACCTGGTCAAATCGGTTGGGGTAGGTTAGAAGCTCATTGTGGTTGATCTTGACAATAAAAGGGATCTTGTGCACATAACGCCTAGCAACGATGCCTAGTCCGCCTAGTGTCGTAGCTACGGCCGAGCATCCACCGCTTATGGCTAATTCACAGATCTCTTTTGGATCAAAGTAGTTTGGGTTCTTAGCAAACGAAGCCCCTGCGGAATGTTCGATCCCCTGGTCAACAGGCAAAATCGAAATATAGCCGGTTCCTGAAAGCCGCCCGTGATTGAAGACCGACTGCATGTTTCTCAGTACCGCGACCGGTCGATCCGAGTCGACAAAAACACGGTCTATGAAGTCACCGCCGGGAAGAGTCAACGAGTCCGCACCCACGCCCTGACACTTGTGCGACAGATAGTATTCAGCCTCATCACCTAGAACTGCGGCAATATCCATAGTCATCTAAACCTCCAGCCGATCACTGTAACCGATCCAGACTACCAAAAGCCGCGCCGTCACCCTAAGTTTGCGTCCGCATCTCTAGATGACTCACCGCAAATGGTCCTAGCTAGGAGATAGAACGGATGTGCAATTGGGGCACCTGGTAGCAGTAATTGCAATATCCGTGATGCAAAATGGGCAACTCTTAGTGCTAGGTTCCGGAGGCGGAGAGGCCTTCTTTGCTGCAGCACGAGCAGATAGCGCATTAATGGGCTTGACGATAAAGAAAAACACCACAAGCGCAATAATTATAAAGCTAACTACGGCATTCAAAAATGTCCCAAACAGAAACACGCTCTTATTCACGGTCGCTGATAGGCTGCTGAAGTTAAATCCGCCAGCTATGCCGATCAGTGGCGTAATAAGGTCCTTCACAAGTGCCTGGACTACGCCGGTAAATGCGGTCCCAATGATTATGCCGACTGCAAGATCGACTACGTTACCCCTTAGGACGAAATCCTTAAATTCCTTCGCTACGCTCATCGCCGCAGTGTACTTTATCCCAACTCTCAAGTCCACTATTTTTCAAGTAGTACTCAAAACATATCGGAAATCGCTCACCGGATAGGGTTGAACCAGCCCGAATCTACCCTCATACTCTTTTTTTTGATCCCGGCCAACAGCATTGACACCAAGAGCACCAATGCCCCACCGATAATATCTAGGAAGAAGTGATTTGCGGTAACAATGACCACAAAGATCGTTATGAATGGATCGGCTAGTAACAAGCAACGAAGCAACTTAGACTTAACGACTTTGTAGCCACCAAGGGCGCACCAGGCAGCCCATGCAAAGTGGAGGCTAGGCATCGCTGCGTAGGGATTTCCCGCCTCCTTCATGAGGGTTGCGTCTAGCTTTCCCGCACCACCGAACTTCAGCTGGGTATCAATGAAGTGATAAGAGGCTGGCAGAAGCCTCGGTGGCATTACCGGGAAGACGATAAATATCACGAAGGATATTGCGGTCATCCAGGCAAAGACGTTTCTATATCGTAAAAATCTCGAGGCATCTCGCCTGTAGAGGAGCACGAGTATTACAACTGGCAGGATGAAATGAACCGTCACGTAGAAGAAGTTTGACAGTTTGATCAACCATAGATAACGCAAGAAGAAATGCTGAATCTTCTGCTCAACGAAGAAATGGAGCCGTTTCTCGATGGAAACTTCCCAAAGGGCATCTCGCCTAGCACTCGAGGTCGATCCAGAAGCGAGCTGAGAGGTGTACTCATAGCCGAAATAAAAAACCAGAGCAATAGCAAGCTGATTCCAAAATTTGACGGGTCTGCCGTCTGCATATCTTACCGGAGCCCATTTAGACACTCTTGTTCAAACCTACTCGGAGATAGATCACGCGAGCCCTAGTGGCCTCACGCATACAACATAACTAGCAACATAGCTAAATCAACCGGTTATTTACACGCTCTGCTGTCTTGTGGTTAGTCCGCTTCACTTCAAACGCCCACTACTCCGATACCATCGGAGTGCCCTTAAAGACCTTCCACAAAGCTAGATCATAGGTAACCTTGATAGCTCCAGCCGCCACAAGCGGTAGCGACAAGAAGGATTCTGCAAGTAGCCCAGTAATAAGAGGACCAAACGGGCGACCCAGGTATCTTGCGGACGAAGTGTAACTTGCTGCGGCGGTCCTTTCCTGCTTTGTGACGATCATCATCAGATACGCCTGGCGCGTCGGGACGTCCATTTGAGATAGCGATGAGCGAAGAATCAGTATCACAGCTGCCCAGACAAGGTTTGGAGACAATGGGAGCGCCATGAGGATGAAATTGGATGGTAGGTGGGTGAAGACAATGGTGTTCAACAAGCCGAACCTCTCAGCCGCTCTAGCTGCTGCAACGTACGATGCCACTTGGAAAACTCCTACCAGAAAAAAAATGAGGCCGACCTCCGCAGGATCTGCCCCATAGCGGCGAGCAAGCCAGTAAGAAAGGAAAACCTGGGCAATCATTCCCCCTGACAC
>JAKBSX010000467.1 GCA_021844725.1 Actinomycetes bacterium
CGTGTGTCATAGCAATGGCATTGTACCTTGAAAAGAACGGCGGCAACCTCATAATGAAGCCGTTCGGGTCTTCAGTGTATGACCCCATCACCGACAAGATTGAGATAATCAAGACCTGCCTCAAGCTTCAGGCAAATGATGGGACTAACCTTACCAAGGTGCTTGAGGACAGCCTGTATTACAAGGATTACAAGATAATCATAGTGAGTGATGGAATTGACCACATCCAGGACGAATCGGTTGCAAACTCCCTGCTTATCATTGCAGCGTCCACGTCCTTGTTGCGGTATGTGGTGGTGAGCTCGTATGCCGTTGACCTCAGAGCCGGGTCGTCATAATCCTTGATGAATGTCCTTTTCTGTTTAGACTGAAGCATAGGTCACCTTATGCCGTGATCTCGCTCTCAAGGTCCGAAGTGGCCTTATTGATTGCATTGACCAGTCTTGTAGCCCTCTCGCCCACTTCCTTGATCTCAGACCTGAACATGTCGAACTTTTCCTTGTCGCTGTCCTTTCCCACGATTTCCTTGAGTTTCTGGACTGCACTGAGGGCTTCTTCCCTGGCAGTCTTGAAATCCCCTGCCTTTCTTGCCTCGTGTGCCTTGTCCAGTGCCTCCTGGGCAGCCCTCAATTCAGGCGGGATCATTGTGTCAAGTGCCCTCTCGTAGGCATCTTTCTGGTCCTCGAAGTCATGCAGGATGTACTTAGAAACTGAAATGGCGGCCTTCTTGAAATCCGGCTGATCGAAAATGTAGCTGTATGCCGCTGTGACGAATGGGAAGAACCTTGCTCCCACTGCAGTCCTGTCGGATATGGTTACCCCTTCCTTCTTCAGGAGCTTCACGACCGTAGCAACGTTCCTTGCTACGTCATTGACGTTCTGCCTGAGGTGATCCCAGATCTTCTGGTTCAGTTCATCGATGTCCTTCAGCGTGTACTTTGTCTTGATCGCGGGATGCGGATTGTTGACAGTCTTTACTATGGCCTCCTCAATCCTATCCCTGTTCATCGGCTTGACAAAGTGCTTGAAGAACAGCCTGTCATGGAATGCCTGAAGGTCGTCGCTCTGCGGCAGTTCGTTTGATGCCGCAAACATCGAGTATAGAGGGACGGGTATTTTCCTGTTGCCCGTATCCATGAAGACCCTCTCATTGGTGATGTTAAGAAGGGCATTGAGCGTCTCGCTGTTTGCCTTGTAGATTTCATCCACAAAGGCAATGTTGGCTGTTGGCAACATTCCGTTAACGTCCCTCTGCAGCTTTCCCGCTTTCTGGAATGTAACCGGGTCAAACTCCCCGACCAGTTCGCTTGGGATCGTATACTTCGTCAGCAGGTACTGGAAGTAGTTTCCATTAACAGCTCTCGCAAGTGTGCTTAGAAGCGCACTCTTCGCTGTTCCCGGTTCCCCTATAAATACACAGTGCTGCTTCGTCACCAGCGCGAGCACTGATACTTTCGATTCCTCTTCCCTCCCAACGAACAGGTCAGACAGTTCGTTGATGAGGGCTATCGCTCCTTGTTTGTCCATTTTAGACTTTCACTCCAAGAAAGACAGCCCATGTATTTATTTAAACTTTTTTGGTACTACTTTTTTTCTATGCCCGAAAAATGTTGGAACCAGTAAATTAAACACTTTCTGATTTTTCCTCAAAATTTGGTACTGTTGTACGCTACTACGCGAATTACTACAGAAAGTACTTTGAAATTGAGGTATAAATAAGAACTGAAGAGTCAGAAAATCGTCACGTAACAAAGGATCATGGGAATTAATTAGGCTTTGGGACAGCAAGTGATATGGACTTCGTAAGTCCCCATTTCAATCCTTTGAATTACGCTATTCAAGTAGTATTGAATAGAACTCACGTCTCGCTCGAATTCAACTTTCAACTTGTAGATATTAACAATTCGTTGAAGGAGTTCAGTGTCCCTCATTAGTCGCACCATACGATCAATAAGTTCATCACTCGTATCCAATGAAGAGCCATTGGCTATCGTTACGTCCAGCCACGAAATTTTCCCATTTTCCTCCTTCACGAATTCATCTGTGGGAAGTTTAGACGCAAGCTCCCAGACGTTAAGTTTACTAGTGGAAGCGTGTCGCATCAGGGTTGACCAATTAGACCTTAACACCCCATACAATGCTTCTATGCCAATATTCCCGGGAGGATACGGGTTAGTTCGCGTTGTCAATCCACCGACAAGTGATGGACCTCCTTCTTTGTGCATTAAGTCGTAAAGAAGCTCTCCAAACTCATCCCTTATCTGCTTCATTTTATTTCTAATTGCCCATATATCATCAGCCATTGTAGGGTGTTCCTTCTCGATGTGTTTCAGTCCATTCTGAAAATAGTCAGAGAAACCAGCCCATCTCCATAATTCATCCAATTGACTATAGAATGAGTCTGGAGACCACAAGGCATCATACAACAAGAAATCATTTAGGTCTGTTCTTTCTCGTAACTGTTTAAAGAACCATTTGTTTAAGTTCGAATAATGCTGGCGAAGTTCATCTTTGTACCTTCTTTCGTTTTCTCGCAGTGCAAGTTTTGCCTGAGGGCGAGAATAAATCAGAGAAACAACTACGGCAACAATTGAGATCACGAGTGAAGCGATAGCTACCCATTCTTCCCACAACATGCTTCTACTACCCACATTCAATATATATGATTTTCAACCCTATTGCATGTTTTGTACTTTGTATATCTTGTCACCTAGATCGTTCAGGCCGGTACGGGCTAATATTGCAGAATAGCGTCCCAAGAACTCGGAAAATGCCCGGCTGCCGAACTTTGACAATGAGAAATCTGGGTCAATTTCTTGTATTTTATCGCGCAGACTTGAAAATGTCACTGTACCTTCTTCGTCCACAGATTCCTTTGCTGCCTTCTTGACCAACTGTTCACCTTCCACCATTCTTTTTCTCACTTTCTTCACAATGGAATTATCTTCATCGACTACGAAGACAGAAAATACCTCTGATTCATCGTACGTTGAAGATATGCTCTTGATTTGCAGTATCTGTTTTTCGACGAGGACCTGGAAAATTTCTCTCCTGTGGGTATGATTCAAAGACGGGAGAGCTGTGGCGAGTTTATCCACTAGGAATCCACTCAACTTGACTGATCCATATTTTTGTTTGTAATCATCGAATGCATTAACAGCTGCAATTGCTGCGGCCAGCTCATCTGTTGTCAATTCCCTTATTCCACTGACGTCATTCCTGGATTTCTTGTCTCCTGTGGATTTAGGTTTATAACTTGAAAGCAAATCCGTATTGACATAAGTGAAGTTGCCCTCACCAATCAGATTTTTCAGGTCTCCGGAGAGACTCTTTTCGAACCCGGCAAAATGCAACTTCTTTCCTCTCTCCCTGCTCCTAAGAACAATGGGCATATAATCCCTGTCTCCCGCAAAAATCACAATGTTTCGCACATCTGGTCGGGTAAGCACCACATCCTGAACAGAAAGAGATAATTCTATGTCAGCGCTGTTTTTGTGCGGTGTTGATAATACGTCGAATACTCTTACTCCCATTTTCTGAAGTTCTTTCTTAGGCTCCCCATATTCACTCCAATCAGAAAATGCCTGTTGAATAATAAATTCTCCAAGTTCAGAGCGCAGTTTGTCAAGCGTGTTTCCTATAATGGAGACTGAGGCTTCTGTTGCATCCACAGGGGAGAGATCATACTGGTTTGTTAGCGCATAATAAAAGTTCTCAAAATCAATGAAAACCGCAGAAAAGTCCGTATCTACCATGGAAAATCATATATATTGAATGTG
>JAKBSX010000468.1 GCA_021844725.1 Actinomycetes bacterium
AGATAAGGATCTGTTGAGTTTTCAACGCCGCGGCTATATCGGAGAGTTGGTGCTGTATCTGGGAAGAGGTGGCACCCTTGGTGTTTATGAGCGAGGCGCATACTTGGCTTGTGGTCTGATCGTCTGAGTACTTCCAGATTTGCCTTAGGGAAGATTGGAAGTTCCCGGAAGTCTCAAATTCCCGTTTTCCAATATTAAGAAGATCAGTTAAAAATAGGAATCCACCGCCAGAGTTGTCGTACATCACGTAGGGTAGGGCACGCTGGGAGGAGAGCATGGAACTTCTGAGCTGTTCTAAAAAAGTTGGCCAGATACTGCGGAGCTCGCGGTGGCGATTTGTGCTGATTTGACGTGATCTGGCCACAGCTGTCAGGCAAAGCAAGAGTGCCAAGATTAGCGCAGCGATAAGTGGAACGCCGAGAATAGTCATTGCGGTCACCACAGCTGCGAACAATGTTCCGAGGACAGAATGGCTCAAGGGTGTGTAGCTGGTTCCACTGATCAGGCCAATTGTCTCTTCTCTGAAATGGCGGAAGAATTTAGTGGAATTGTGGGCATGATATTCACCTTGATACTTCTGATAGGTCTGTCAAGAATAGCCGAATTGGTAATTCTGGATCAAAGGCTCAGCGCAGAAACTGTCAATTCGGTCCGCATGCTTTCAGTGGCCAGCCATAACCAGGATCCTGCATTTATGGACCAGATAATAAGTCAGCTCGCCACCGAATTCCAGCGATATGAGTAACTTTGTGCATGATCGGGCGGCGGGGAATCTCCAATTCGTGATTGCTGTATGATTTGTCATCTCTAAATTCGCCAATTTGCGCTAATGGATTGACTATTAGGCATCACTTTATGCGCAGATTTCGAGACGTAAAGTGAGGTAATAATTGCCAAGTATTTTATTCCGGGCTTATTGATTGAACAAGAGTGCCGCTCGTTTTCCGTCCATCTAAGTAATGAGCACGGTCTACTTATTTGGGGTTAGGGCTGATGTATCAGGTGTAGGGTTTCTGAATTTTCGGGATTTTCAACTAACAACTAGGTACAGTTGAGGTGGACACGCCCTTGGCTATGGCGGCAGAACTGGTCGAATAAGTAACTCTATCTGAGCTACCCGGTATCAGCGTAAATGGAAGTCGTATTGAAACAGTTCCTCTGACGCAATCTGCTGGACCAATGGTAACCACAGTTACGGGCTTTATAAGCTGTGTTTCAGCCGGCAGTGAATTTTGAAGTTCTGACGAAGCCACCAGATATGCGTCAGAAGAGTTTAATTTGATTGATCCAGTTTCATAAAAGCTGCTCTTCGAGACCTGTGTGGTGGCTGAAGCCGCTGCCATTTCAACTGACTGATCAAGATCGCTAGCTTTAGTCAGGGCGTCGCCCAGGTCAAGAAGAAAACCCATTAGATATACGACCATCAATATCAGCATTGGTGCCAAGAAAATTGCCGATCCGTGTTCTTTTATTTGTTTGTTGTAGTAGGAGTGTCTTATCCAATGCACGTTGCGGTTCCCATCAGCCCTGAGGACAACGGATCTTGTGGCTCGCTTTGGTCAGCGGAGACAGTAATGGCAAACTGATCTATCCAAAGTGGATATATCTGCTTGGATGCCGTTACTTTTATTGCTCCACAACGACCGGGTGATTCCGATGCTGTAATGTGAGTATTTGATTCCGACAGTCCCATAGAGGCAAAAGAAGATTCAAGTTCGGTTTCCGCTACAGTTTGTGCAGATCCGAGATTATGATTAAGTACCAGGTCACGTACTGTATTACGAACCGTTAAATCAAGGCCGTATTTGTACCTTTGGGCGGTTAGGGCTGCATTTGCAACCGAGCCTGTTGTCAACAGTGCAAAGAGAATTATGAGAAGTACAAAGATGTTTTCTATCATTCCCTGCTGGTCGCGTATTTTTATTTTGGCGTTTATCCAAATGCGATAATTTGTCATGGTTCAATAATTGAAGTGGCTGTTGAGCTGATTGGATAACTGCCCAGGCCAATAGATGGCCATGGCGAGAGAGAATAATTTCCCAAGTTGACAATCAAGGTGATCAAATTTCCATCTCGGCTCAATTGGCAAGTAATCGAGTTTTTGTAGTTAGGAAATTCGGTGGCGAGCTGACTTATTATCTGGTCCATAAATGCAGGATCCTGGTTATGGCTGGCCACTGAAAGCATGCGGACCGAATTGACAGTTTCTGCGCTGAGCCTTTGATCCAGAATTACCAATTCGGCTATTCTTGACAGACCTATCAGAAGTATCAAGGTGAATATCATGCCCACAATTCCACTTATAACTCCGCTGCCTCTTTCGGTACGCATGCTTCGATTTCAGTTCCCCAGTTGAGCTACTTGTGAGTTCACCATGCCGGTGGCGGTGTTCATCGTGCTTCTAAACGCAAGCCACATGGCAACTCCAAGTGCCGAGAATATAACCACCGCGATGGCGGCGGACACTACACCCTCACCATTTTCGTTATCGCTTTTGGTATGCCTTAAGATTTGTTGCGGTAGGGTAGTGAGCATATAAATCAAAACAGAGTTCATTTTGTTCCTTTTTGGGTTATGAAGGTCAGTTGCTGGGGGAATATCACTTGAGGAGCGTTTTTAAGGTGGCCTCAAGAGGGATTGCAATAAATATCATTCCTGGCAATAAGACTGCAACTGTCACTGGTATCCACACCAGCTGATTGCGCCGCTCGATTTCACTGGTCAGAAAGAAGCGCTGCTCAGAATTTAACCATTGCAAAAGATTCTCAATGAGTGCCAACATCTCTGAAGTCGTTGTTTTGGTGCTCCAGAGGTCGGCCAGCCTTTGTTTTGCCGGCGTTTGAAAATCGTCAAGCCATAATTTCGAACTTCTTTCGATATCCATACCTGAGCGAAGGAGGTTTTGAAGGTGTTCGATATCCTGGTTGCCTAAGTTGTTGGCAGAAGTCAAGGCTTTTTGAAGAGAATTGCCGCCAGTGATTCCAAGACGGACCTGCTGCAGGAATGGTGTAAGTGCGAAATTTAGCTGCTGAGTTCTGCGGCGATGGCGGGATTGCGATGCGGAACTTTTTACTGCAGTGTCAACGAGCCACCCAAGTCCAACACTGCTGACGGTTATGAGCTCAACTGATGTCGAAGGAAAGAGAAACCGCACCTGCGCTGCGATAATCAGTGTGAGCGGAACGAGGGTTAGGCGAGAGCTGTATTTCCAACTTAGCCGGCCGCGGACGCTGATTGCAGGGTTGTTGGGGAGTTTTATGTCTCGTGAAACCAATTCGCCCAACACGGCAAGAATTATGCAGCAGATAAGTATGAAATCAGTCATCTTAATTCTTCGTTTTTACTTTCTCGGTACTCGAAAGCAGGGTTCTGGATGGCTGGAAATTGCATCAAGCGGTTTGAAAGCTGCCAACATACGACAATTACTAATAAAGCGACAGAGATTTGAATTAGTGAAGTGCTGGTGAAAAATGGCGATAACGTGCCGGCAAACGCCACACCTGCCAGGGCCATACCGGCGGGAATCAGGAGTACAAACAATCTGGCTATTTTGACTCCGGCCAGTTTTGATTCGGCTTCGGAGATAAGGATCTGTTGAGTTTTCAACGCCGCGGCTATATCGGAGAGTTGGTGCTGTATCTGGGAAGAGGTGGCACCCTTGGTGTTTATGAGCGAGGCGCATACTTGGCTTGTGGTCTGATCGTCTGCGTACTTCCAGATTTGCCTTAGGGAAGATTGGAAGTTCCCGGAAGTCTCAAATTCCCGTTTTCCAATA
>JAKBSX010000469.1 GCA_021844725.1 Actinomycetes bacterium
CCATGCTTTTAATTTCGACTGCTGTTCCGTCTGCGACTATTTTCCCCTTGCGCATCAAAACTACCCGATCGGCGTAGCTGTCAGCTTCCTGGAGGTAATGGGTTGCGAAAAGGATGGTTCTTCCAAGCGAAGCGTCATCTCTTATTGCCTGCCAAAACTGATGACGGCCCTCGACATCCATTCCTTGAGTCGGTTCGTCGAGAATGATAAGTTCCGGATCTGATAGCAGAGCCATGGCAAATCTCAGTCTCTGCTGTTCACCACCGGAGCATTTGGCAACCAGTCGGTTGGCAATATCAGTGATTCCAGCTCTTTCCATAACCTCGCGGGCAGGCCTGGTGGTAACGAAGAGTTTGGATGTGTATTCCACTGTTTCTGCGACTGTCAAATCCTTGAGTAAGCCCCCATTCTGCATCACCGCAGATATTAAGCCTCGCCGAATTGCCTGAACTGGAGCTATTCCAAAAACTGAGACCGTCCCTGAATCTGGTTTTGACAGGCCTAAAATAATGTCAATGGTGGAGGTTTTGCCTGCGCCGTTTGGCCCGAGCAGGGCAACGACTTCTCCTGGTTTTATCGCCAAGGTGACCCCATCGATTGCTTGCACATGCCGGAAATTTTTATAAATTTCTTGCAAGCGAACTGCCGGAGGAAGATGAGCGTCTTCCGCCGTTTTATGTATCTCCTCGCCTCCAACCATGGTGGTAGATAGTACCAGTTACTTTGCTTGAAATCCAAAAGATTGCAACTGGTGTGGATGGCAGGAAGAAACTCCACGCCATCCACCAAAAGGCTGCCTAGGGGCCGACTTCGCTATTTCGGGCTTCTTTCCTGGCCATTGACCGAATCAAGCGGTTTACGGCGTTGACATATGCTCGGGCGGAGGCTTCCACGACGTCTGTGGAAACACCACGACCTGATACTTTATAATCTCCGGATTCAAGACTTATGACCACTTCACCCTGTGCGTCTTCTCCGCCGGTTACCGAAGATACAGTAAAGCCAACTAGTTTCGCCTCAATTCCGGCTATTTGCTGGATGGCTTTCCCGGCAGCATCAATCATCCCGTTACCATCTGATTTGACTTCGAATCTCTGTCCGTCTTTGGCAATTACGACTCTGGCATTTGGTGTCCCTACGGTTCCGCCAGCTACTTCCAGCTCGACTAGAGAGTAAAGGTTTCCAGCTTCGGTGCTGATCTCATCGGCAACCAAAGCCTCCAGATCCGCTTCTGTGATTTCACGCTTTCGATCTGCCAACTCTTTGAACCTGAAGAATGCCTGGTTGAGGGCCTCTCCCTGAATTTCATACCCCATATTTTTCAGTGATTCACTAAAGGCATGTCTGCCGGAATGCTTTCCCAGGACTATCTGGGATCCCTTTTGCCCCACACTTTCCGCATCAATAATTTCATAGGTTTCGCGGTCAGCAAGTACCCCATGCTGGTGTATTCCTGACTCATGCGTGAAAGCGTTCTTTCCCACTACGGCTTTGTTGTATTGGACCGGGTATCCGGTAAGGCGTGAGACGAGCCTGGATGTTCTTGCCAGCTCCTCAGTCCTGATCTGTGTCTCAAGTCCCGAAAACTGATCAGGTCGAATCTTTACTGCCATTACCACTTCTTCGAGTGCGGCATTTCCCGCTCTTTCACCGAGTCCGTTGACACACACCTCGATTTGTCGGGCCCCGGCTTGAACCCCAGCCAGAGAGTTGGCACTTGCCAGTCCGAGATCGTTATGGCAGTGGGTTGAAATGATGTAGTCACCTTTTATTTGGGATTTGACATACTGTATCAGTGCTCCGAAGTCCCAGGGTATTCCGTAGCCTACTGTATCGGGTATGTTCAGTGTTGTGGCTCCAGCGTCAACCGCAGCCTGTAAAACCTCCAGCATGAATTCAAGCGGGGTTCTGGTTGCGTCCTGAGGAGAAAATTCCACATCTTCGGTGTGTTGGCGTGCTCGTTCCACCCCTTGTTTTGTCTCTCGAAGTACCTGCTCCGGAGTCATCTTCAGCATATGCTGCATGTGGGATGGGCTGGTTGAAATAAACACGTGGATTCTTGCCTGTTCGGCATCCTTTAAGGCATCCCAGCATCGGTCTACATCGCTGAGGTGAGTACGGGAAAGCCCGGCTATTATCGGCCCATGAACGGTCCTGGCAATCGTCTGCACGGCATCAAAGTCACCTTGGGACGCTACCGGAAATCCTGCTTCTATGTAATCTACATTTAGTCGGGCGAGCTGCTCTGCTATTTCAAGTTTTTCTGCGACGTCAAGGGAAATACCTGGTGACTGTTCTCCGTCTCTCAGAGTTGTGTCGAAAATAATTAATTTTTCGCCCATTGGTTATCTTTCCTTTCTGCCTGCTTTAAATTAAAAAGTCATGTCTTCCACTTGGCAAACTCAACCAACAAAAAACCTCCTGGCTTTTAGGCACAGGAGGTTTTGCGAGCGTACGGAGCGCTCGCAGCTATCCAAGAAGGAGAACAAATGCAAAGACTTTATGCATAGCATACATAATCACCTATCTTAGATTGAAATGTCAAGTTTAAATTGGATTTCAATAAACTTTTTTTGGCGGAACCGTGCTTTCGGATAAATTGGGTGATTTCTTGCCTGTTGGCGTCAAATAACTTTCACTTCAACTGTGTCCATTTTGAGTCTGTTTTTGATGATTTCCACTGCTATCGGATTTTTTTCCACCGCGATGAATCTGCGGCCCATTTTTTGGGCAACTGCGGCAGTAGTTCCGCTGCCTGCAAAGAAATCCAGTACCCATGAGTCTGGCTGAGACGATGCCTCGATGATCCTTTTTAAAATTGCTTCAGGTTTCTGGGTTGGATATCCGGTTCGTTCTTTTCCGGTGGTGTGGACGATGGTTTGCCACCATACATCCGTGGGGACCTTTCCAAGCGCTGCTTTTTCTTTGCTTACCAGGTTTGGGGCCATATAGGGGATTCGCTCAATTTGAGAATAGTTGAAGATATGCTGTCCAAGCTGTTTGGCGTACACCAGAATGGTGTCGTGCTTTGCGGGCCATTTTTGCTTAGAGCGACCGCCGTAGTCGTATGCCCAGATAATTTCGTTCATGAAGTTATCTCTTCCAAATATTGAATCTAAGGCCACCTTGACATAATGGACTTCCCGGTAATCGAGGTGTAGGTAAAGTGTTCCACGACCGCTAAGTAAACGGTGACATTGTTCGAGTTTTGGAAGCAGGAATCCCAAATAGTCGTCAAACGAATCGTCGTACGAATGGGAAGACACCAATGTGGTGCGGTATTTTCTTCCGCCAAATCCGATTCTGGTCGCATCGTTATCTCTCTCAGTGCGGAGCGATGAAAGTTTTTGTATGTTCCCGGTATTAAACGGGGGGTCAATATAGATCAGATCGATGCTGTCACCAGGCAGTCTGGATAATACTGATTCTGCATCTCCGTGAATAAGTAGGTCATTAGAGGCAATGAAGTTTATTTCAACCAAGGTGGCAGGTCCGCTCGTCTGTGCGCTTTCCTTGGATACCGAATCCATATTTATCACCTGTCATTATCGCCGATTGTCCTCATGGCATGATAGCAGTTAGCAACTGAATTAGAGTTTATGGGAACAAAACGCAAAATATAATCCCGCATGCAACATACCTAGATAGGCTGCATGCGGGATTTAATACTTAAGGGCAGCTGAATCTAGCCAATAAGCTACTGAAACCCATAAGTGCGTTAGCAGGAGGCTAAATGTGCGTAGATGATTCCGGGTGCCGGTCTAGACGTTTTTG
>JAKBSX010000470.1 GCA_021844725.1 Actinomycetes bacterium
GATTTCGCTCCAGGCATCTTCGTCAATTGCTTCTATTATTCCTCTTACCCCTTTGGTACCAGCACGTATTGCCATAGAGTATCTGACATCGAGTTTCTCAAGCTCTATAAGAGTGGCCTTCGACCAGTAACCAGAATCAAAACGGATCACGATCTCTCCAGTTGCCCCAGCTCTTCTCACCCTTGCAATTGTTTCAACTATGAACTGTCTCACTCCTCGGGCAGTATTGGCTGATCCCTTGCGAAGTCTTGAATGGATTACCTCCCCGGTATCTGCTCTCACAGCAAGTAGTGGGTGATAACAACGACACTTGGTATAGCCAAAGTTGGCACCCTGTTTATTTGTTCCATGTACCTCACATATTGTTGAGTCGATGTCGATTACCAGCCGATTGTTACCAGGTCCTGCTCCCATAGCCCAGGCTCGGCTAAGTGCTGCATCTGAAACGCTTTCCAACTGGCGGAGGTGACCGAATGTGAAAGAACGTAGGAATGTCCCGATTGTTGATGGAGCCATTACCTTATGTCCCAGCACCGCTTGGGTTGATCCGGATCTGAGCATGTCGACATGATCGATGAAGTTGGCTCCTGCTGTCATGGCATGAACAAGTGTGAGAATCTTCCGTCCTGGATTTGCCCCGCCAATTCGGCCCGATAGTGATACTTTCTCATCGATCAGTTTCTCAAGTTCGAGACTCTGAGACAATGTGGAAATCAAGAGAAGGCCGGCATTTGCAACCAAATTTGGATCATCGAAGCTTACATTGATGCTTTTCAGGCTTGAAGATGATACACTCACAATTAGTGCCCTTTCGTTGGTGGGTTTGGACTGTCTTACTAACAACCATTCTACCAGCTCAGAGGGCACTAATTCTTTATACTGGCTCTTTTCAGAGTATTAGATTCGGTGGATTAAGGATTAGATTGAACGCAGTACAAAACGAAAACCTTGTTGTAAGAGGCTGTCGCGGATCTTTTGCCAACGCGATCATGAGATATCGGATTCGGTAGGCCGCCTGAGGCGCATCATCGAATGAGCCGACAATATAAATCCTTCGGTTACCTGTGGATCTCTTTCGTAGCCAATTTGGAGACGTCGGTTACTCATCAACCATGACTACATTCTCTCCACCACCCAACGCCTGGGAAGTGCTTCGAATTGATGAGCATGTATTCTTTTGACCACCTCGGTGGAGATGTGGTAGTCCTCGTTTTCCTCTATGAATGTTCTTTTGAAACCCGAGTTACGGAAGATGTTCTTCAACCTTCCACTACTACGCTTCCTCGCCTTATGCATGACACAGGTTCCATCAGAGTTGTCGAAACAGAGGCAACCATAGCCACAACCCCGATTATAAGTCCCATCGTGTCACCAGCTCCGAATGTCTTTCTACCCCATATCTTCTTGCCCGGATCGCACAACCTAGTGGGACTGGTTACAGTTGCGGCACCTCGAGCACGACGAGCATCGACAAAGCCAGCAGATGGGTCGGGATCTTTTCCCTCTTTCTCCCTGGCCATTCCAATGAGTACTTCTGATGCTTTCTTCCAGGTTCCGTCTTTAGATCACTCACGTGAGCGATGCACTGCATTCCAGTGGGGATAGTTCGATGGGAGAGCCCTCGACTGGCAATCTATCGCAGTGACATAAAGGATTGTTTTTACAATGTCCCACTTTCCAACTTTGGTGCACCACCAATGCGGCCGTCTCCGCCACAGATGGGAAAGAGATCGCAGACGAGATTCTCCTAACAGTTAGATCACCATGAGTAGAATGCCGTGTGTTCGAAGGGCCTGTAGATTTCGATGTCATGATTCTGGTCTACTACACTTGCACACCCAGAGAACCGTCTTTTAGCTTCTGACTAGCCATATCTTGCCCGATTGGTTATAAGGTTTCAGGTAATCTCGATTCGTGACTTGACAATGACCCCTTATGATGGTTTTCTTTATATAGAAGAACACCTTTCCGCACAGTAGCGATGTCGGTTGGAAAGGTCGTGGATCAGTTTCTGATCTAATGCAAAAAGGGGGATTTTTGCGTGAGGGGAATCCGAAGGCGGATACGATCGTTTGCTATTATTGGGGTTTTTTCATTGGTTGCCGCATCTTGTGGAACGAGTAAAGCTGCGGTTGCGACCTCAAGCTCTTCGTCGCCCAATCAAACGATACATATTGGCGTGATTCTGTCCTTAACCGGGCCAGTGGCATTTGCCGGAGTTGAAGAGCAGGATGCTATTAAATTGGCAATTAGCCAGATCAATGCGTCTCATCTTATTGGGCCTGGTAGGACCTTGTCAGCTGAGTATCTGGATGATATGAGTACTCAGCCTCAGGCAGGAGCTCTCATAAGGCAGCTTGTAGCTCAACCTAATATAGTTGCAGAACTAGGACCTACGATAAGTGGTACTGCAGAAGTTGTGGGTCCGGTGGCCCAAAAGGCTGGCCTAACTATGTTCTCTGTGTCTGCTAATAGTGGGGCCATAGTAACTAAGCCAGGTAAGTATGTATTTACTGCACCTATAACTGCTCAACAAGATGGTCAAGCACTTGCGAATTTGATGGTGAATCATTATCATTACAAGCGAGTTTTTGCAGTTTACGCTCGAGACTTTGCTGGAGAAGTTGTGAATGCCCAGAGCGTAATATCTCCTCTTAAAAAGCTCGGTGCATCCGTGGACGTTTCAACTGTATTGACTGCAAACACCGACTACGCGCCAGTCATAACTCAACTACGTAGCTACCATCCCGATGCAATCTATATGGGGCTCAACGGTCCTCAGGCTGGTTCGTTTATGCAACAAGCCAAAAGTCTTGGTGTGAGTATTCCAGCTTTTGGTATGCCTCCGACTGAGACTCCACAATTGATTTCGAACGGAGGAACCTCCGTGGAGGGAATGATTTTCCCGGCGGACTACAATCCAGCCCTAAATACAGCTCTGAACCATCAGTTTGTTTCAGCCTATACGGCAAAATATGGGTCTGCTCCAAGTGATTATGCGGCTTTGGCGTTTTCGTCAACCTATGTTTTGGCAAAAGCCATAAGCACTATAAAGGGTACGATTACGCGTACTTCTGTGCAGCAAGCTCTAAGTGCTTCACGTACTTATAATAATGTCGTGGTTGGAACCGGTAAATTTAAATTCACAAGTCAGCGGATTGGGAGCTATACCCCAGTGTTTATAACGGTCAAGAATGGAAAATTTGTAGGTTATACCGGCTGACAAGAGCATCGAATTAGATTCGGGAATTCATTAACATGACACAGCTTCTGCAGCAACTCATTAATGGACTGATTCTTGGTGCTGTGTATGCACTCTTTGCCGAAGGATTCGCTGTAATCTTTGGGACTATGGGTGTTTTAGATTTAGCCCATGGCGCGGTATTAATGATAGGTGCTTTTGTTGGATACTTTCTGGTGACGGACTATCATATCCCGGTGCTTGTAGCATTTCTGCTTGCAATGTTTGTGGCAGGGGTCGCCAGTGTAGCCGTTGAGCAGGCTACTCTTCGGCCGCTCAGAAATCGTGGCGGGGAAGCAGGAGGCTTTGCAGTTATTGTTACAACACTTGGGGCGGCTGGGGTGTTGGAAACCTGGGGTCAAGTCACTTCGCATACTCAAGTTCTTACGTATCCTCAAGTTTCTTGGCTTCAGCATGTAATTGTTATCGGGCCGCTGTACCTCTCTACACTGCAGTTCGTAGTCGTGGGCGTTACTTTGGTCCTTGGCGCTTCACTAATTTTTTTGCTCCAGCCAACGCACCACCAA
>JAKBSX010000013.1:2500-16216 GCA_021844725.1 Actinomycetes bacterium
CATCTGACTTGCCAAGCCGCCTACGAGCTCTTTACGCCCAATGAATCCGGACAACGCTTGCACCCTACGTATTACCGCGGCTGCTGGCACGTAGTTGGCCGGTGCTTCTTCTGCAGGTACCGTCAATTTCTTCCCTGCTGAAAGGAGTTTACAACCCGAGAGCCTTCATCCTCCACGCGGCGTTGCTGCGTCAGGCTTTCGCCCATTGCGCAATATTCCCCACTGCTGCCTCCCGTAGGAGTCTGGGCCGTGTCTCAGTCCCAGTGTGGCTGGTCGTCCTCTCAGACCAGCTACCCGTCGAAGCCTTGGTGAGCCGTTACCTCACCAACAAGCTGATAGGCCGCGAGCCCCTCCAAGAGCGAAAAACATTTCCTCACTCCATCATGCGGTGGAATGGGGGTATCCGGTATTAGCACCGGTTTCCCGGTGTTATCCCAGTCTCTAGGGTAGGTTGCTCACGTGTTACGCACCCGTTCGCCACTAACTTTCGCCGGTGTTACCACCGACTGAGTCCGTTCGACTTGCATGTGTTAAGCACGCCGCCAGCGTTCGTCCTGAGCCAGGATCAAACTCTCCATCAAAATCGTTATGTCACCCAATCACTTGGATGGCAAAACCTATTTAGTTTTGAGCTACTAGCCATACGGCTAGGCCTGGCATCTAATTCAAGACTGAATGAAAGGGTTAGCTTTCATTGTCGGTCATTGTTTTAGTGCTTTTATAATTGTTTTATAAGGGCCTTATCTGATCTATTACTAGACCAGGTTGCAGCCTTGCACTGGCTTTTTGCTGTCTCTGTTCCGTTTTCAAGGAGCTAACCGTCCTGTTGTGACAAGTGCTTCGGTATTCCAAACCTAAAGTTGGGAACCTCAAGCAACTTATATCTCGGTGGTAATTCAACCACGTCACATTACAGGACTTATATCCCCCAAATCTTGAGTTCAACTTCAAGTGATTGACTTGTGTCAACCCCCTGGTGTTCAACATCTCCACTTGGGATTTACCAATCTAATACTGAAGCCGAACAGTGCTGCCATTTGGAGAAAGAAAAATTGAGAAAAGATTGGAAAAATCATTCCAAGGATTAGGTTTAGGTATATGCCAAACGTAGAAATACATCGTCGCTTGGGCGAAAGAGACATTTCAGCGATTGTCGATCTTGTAAAAGCAGCTGAGGCTGTCGACCAGCACAAAGCGCTAGAGGACCATGCATGGATCGACCTGGTTCAAGGAGGGCGTAAAGGTGTCCTCGGATTGGTAGCTAAGTCCAGCCACTCCGATGCCGTAGTCGGTTACGCTCAAATCTCCAAGGGAACCAATAATTCATGGGCTATTGAGTACGTAATCCATCCTAAAAATCGTGACAACCCAGAGATTGGAAAGAAACTTTTATTATCCGGACTAGAGCAAATACAAAGTCAGGGTGGTGGGCATGTCCATCTATGGATCGCTAAGCCAACCGAAACTAGCGACCTCATCTGCACCCAGGCTGGGCTTTCACGAGGCAGGGACCTGTTTCAGATGAGACGGCCGCTTCCCCTGGAGGATGAACTTCAAACTGACTCACTCCCTACTCGACCATTCACAATCGGCCAAGATGAAGAGAATTGGCTCAAACTAAACAATGACGCGTTCTCATGGCACCCTGAACAGGGAGATTGGGACTTGGCAACCATCCAAAACCGTGAGGAACAAAGCTGGTTTGATCCTGAGGGATTTCTGCTCCATGAACAGCATGGAAAGCTGGCAGCATTTTGTTGGACAAAGATTCATACAGACGTCGATCCAAATATTGGAGAAATATATGTGATAGCTGTCGACCCAAATCTACGAGGCCAGAAATTAGGCAGGTCAATGTGCATAACGGGATTAAATTACCTGTCGACTCAGGGCCTAACTCTCGCAATGTTGTATGTGGAATCCACCAATCAACCAGCCCTAACTCTCTATAATCACTTGGGGTTCACCATCGACCATATAGATCGGGCCTACGTCGGTGATGTTCCGCCACTAAGAATCTTATAAAGAAGAAGCACCAATAAAATGGCCAACTAGATATGTAAACCCAGCCGCGATTCCCGAAAGCAACAGTTGGCGAAACGCGGTACGAATCCATGATCGCCCGGTAAATTTAGCCAACAACACTCCGACTAAAACAGCTGCAACCGCGCCAAGCACAACGGACAAAAACAATGCGGCAGTACCGGTTATGAAAAACCATGGTAAAAGCGGAACTAGCGCCCCGAAGGCAAATGAAAACAAAGAAGACGAAGCTGCTTGGATAGGAGACCCGATGGAAGACGGATCTATACCCAGTTCCTCTCTGGCATGAGTGTCAAGGGCTAATGCGGGGTCCTGCATAATATAGCCAGCAAAATCTTCAGCCAACTGCTGAGGAACGCCCTTGGATCGGTACCGTTGCACCAATTCCCTCTGTTCCGCTTCGGGCCTACGTTTTATCTCTCTTTCTTCGGCTCTCAGCTCACGCTCAAATAGCTCTCGCTGAGCTTTCATTGAAACATATTCACCCATGGCCATGGACAGGGATCCACCTACTAAACCGGCTAAACCTGCAACAGCAACAAACGGAGCCGACGGATGCGCACCGGCGACACCCAAAATAAGGGCCACATTTGACACAAGTCCGTCACTGACGCCAAATACTGCGGCCCTGGCACCTCCACCAGTAATATCGCGATGGTGCTCCCCACCACCCGACTCAACAGACGATCGGGTTGGCCGACTAGCCCTGAAGCTTCCTTGAGTGATTTCAGTTAGACTGAATCGCCGATTATCCATGAACATTAAAGATAGTGGTTGTGACCAATATGAGTCTCTATGATCTTGAAATTGCCGATTGGCAAACATTGTTACTAAACCAGCCATCGTTCCGGCCTCAGCAGATTTGGAAAGCAATCCATCAACGCGGCATTCGTCCTGAGCAATTGACATCTCTTCCTAAACAACTTCGTGATTTGCTAAAAGGCAATCCAGACCTCTCGCCTGCTCTGGAATTGGTGCACCTAAGCCGCTCTCAAGACCAATTGACAGACAAAGCACTGTTTAAATTGTCAGACGGTCAGGTTATAGAGACAGTTCTGATGCACTATCCCGACAGATCCACAGTATGTGTATCATCCCAAGCTGGATGTGCAATGAACTGTGGCTTTTGCGCCACCGGACAAAGAGGGTTTTTTCGTCACCTGAAAGTAGGTGAGATTATTGAACAGGTCATATGGGCCACGAATCGCACCAAACTGAGCCGGAGCGACCGCCGACTTTCGAACATTGTTTTTATGGGAATGGGTGAACCCCTCGCAAATACAAAAAATCTCTTCCCGTCACTGAGAAGAATAAACTCAGAAATTGGCATTGGAGCAAGACACATTACCGTCTCCACAGTTGGCATAATACCTGGAATTAATAAGTTCACACATTTAGATCTTCAGGTCAACTTGGCTATTTCGCTTCATGCCGCCAATAATCAGAAACGCTCTGCTTTAATTCCCATCAACAATAGATACCCAGTTGAAGACCTGATGGATACTCTACTGCGATACAAAAAGGCAACTAATAGAAGAGTCTCCTTTGAGTGGGCAATGATAGACGGCGTCAACGACTCCGATCAAGATGCCTCCGAATTAATCGGCCTTTCGATTCAAGTTGGAGCACATGTCAACTTGATACCCCTGAACCCCACTCCCGGTTGGCCAACCAAGGGATCACCCATTCAACGGGTTCGAGAGTTTGCCGCTTTAATTGAAAGAGCCGGAGTTCCGGTTTCTATTCGTGATAACAGGGGTACCGAAATTGACGCAGCATGCGGCCAATTAGCCGGTACTATCGACTTAATGTCTCATGGTGAACAAATTTATCTGGAAAATTCTGCCAAGATTGAGTTAGGTGCTTTACTAAATTAGCACAGATAGTGAGAGGACGGAGATGGAATCACCACGCTGGTTTGATAGGTCACTCCCCCAGACCTTACAAATAGCTACCATCCTTCTGTATATGAATGCTATTTTGACGATACTTTTTGCGCCTAAAACACCACTAATCCTTTTGCCTGCGATAGCTGAAGCGGCTGGTGCTTACGGGATAGCAAATTCAAAGAAATGGGGCTACGTTTTAGCAGTGGCTGGAGCAGTATTTCCGTTGGTGATCCTGGTTTATTACGTGATTGCCTACCAGATCAATATCATTTCCTTGATATTTTCAAGCCCCCTTACCATCATGTTCGAGGTTGCTCTAGTTGCTCTTCTGGTACATCCACAATCCAGGGAACATCAAAAAATTTGGTTTCACTGATTCTAATTAGCCAGAAGGCACCATTGGATTCAAAGACAGCAATTCGACCACTGACAGAAGGCGCGACCTCCCTCTATTCAACTTATAATCTGTCAGTTATTTTGATTCTTTCAGGTAATCATCGTTGCTCACTTCGCCAAACCACGAAGTATTGCCGAGCGAGACCGCCGTATGAATCATGAAGCTCTCTCTACTTCCGCCGTGCCAGTGCACCTCTCCAGGACCGGCATGAACAACATCTCCGGCTGTAATTTCGACTGAATCACCCTCTCTGTTGACAACAAGTCCCCGACCTCTGGCAACCATCAATATCTGGCCATTCTCATGGGAATGCCAATGAGTACGGGAACCGGGTGCAAAGAAGACACTGGAAATCATTACACCCTCAGCTGCCGGAAAGACTGAATCAATGAAAACCTCTCCAGTAAAGTTGTCTCCTCCTTTTGCCGAGGCTGAACCGGAGGTATTTCCTTTTGCGACTCTCATCCTTACCACCTTTCCATATCGTTGCAACGAAACTGGTCAACCCGAGCCACAGAGCAATTAAGACCGCGAGCTGTCTACAATTCCCCATCCCAGCCCATAAGCTATCGCCAGTACCATACATTATTTAACCACCAGCTTATGTTACATTTGGAAAAGGATTTCCATTGAATCAGCTCTATCAATTGACCCAAATGATCCAAAAAGGAGTATCACAATGACAGTCCAAATCGATGGTCTAGATCAGGCCAAACAGTATTCCGGAAAGCAGCTCGGGTACTCTTCATGGCACAAAATTACTCAAGAGCAGATAGATCGATTTGCCGATGCCACCGGTGACCACCAATGGATTCATGTCGATCAAGAAGCTGCCAAACAGGGACCATTTGGAACGACAATTGCGCACGGTTACCTAACACTTTCTCTTCTGCCGATACTTCTTCGAGAGGTGATTGAAGTGAAAAATGTTGGCATGGCTGTCAATTACGGCATTAATAAGCTAAGGTTCCCCGCGCCGGTTCCTTCTAATTCCGAGGTGCGGCTTTCCGCTCTGATTTCCAATATAAGCGAATTCGAAAGCGGCGTACAGCTTGAATTGGAAGTCACCGTTGAGGTCCGTGACAGCCACAAGCCTTCTCTGGTTGGACAGATCCTCTTCCGATATTACAACTGAAAGGCCAGGCTAATGACCCAGTGGCACTCTGAAAAACACCTAAGAGTAAATGTTACCCCGTTTCACCTGGATGACGTCGACCCAAACTCCACCCCCGGGTTGGACCCAGACTCTAAAAGGGCAACCAAGAAATCACTAAAAGGAATGCGCCAGGAGTTGATGGGGTTACAAAGGCGACTTTGGGCAGAGCACGAGAGATCTGTCCTCCTTGTTTTACAGGCACTGGATGCAGGAGGAAAAGATGGAACCATACGAAGAGTGTTCAGCGGCGTAAATCCACAGGGCGTTCAGGTTAGCGGATTTCGCCAACCAACCCCTGAGGAGGCATCACATGACTACCTTTGGAGAATACATCAAGCCGTCCCCGGTAAAGGGGAGATTGGAATCTTCAACAGAAGCCACTACGAAGACGTAGTAGCCACATATGTGACAAAGACCATCAACGATCCTGAAAGACAACGAAGGTTCGCTGAGATCAGGTCATTCGAAGACTATCTTGACCGCAACGGAATCGAGTTGGTAAAGGTGTTTCTGCATATATCAAAAGACGAGCAAAAACAACGGTTCCAGCAAAGGGTCGATGACCCCGAAAAGCAGTGGAAATTTTCACAGTCCGATCTTTCAACCAGGAAAAAATGGGCACAGTATCAGGATGCTTATTCTGAAGCAATAAGTGCGACTTCCACAGAAGAATCCCCGTGGTTTGTAATACCGGCAAATCATCGATGGGCTCGCGACTATTCAATCATAATACTTCTGCTCGACCGGCTAAAAATGATGGATCCCCAATTTCCAAAAAGACCCAGCCTGAAAGGAACCGTCATCACTTAGGACTCCACATATTCCCAGGACAACCTGGTATTTCGACCCAAGTTCAATTATTATACGAGTAATAACTTCAACTATTGAAGTAATAACTCGTATAATAATAAGAAGTCGATCACGAGGTAATGATGAGTCAAGCCGACGAATTAAAAGGAACCATCCAGCAACAGCACGCCAGGCTCAGTGTCGAACAGTTGGCAGAACAAGCAAACTTATCCGTTGATACAATTCGCTTTTATCAAACCCGGGGGCTGCTGGAACCACCCTCCCGGACTGGGAGACAAGCACTTTATGATGTCTCTCACCTTGAAAGGTTGAATGAGATCCGGGAACTGCAAAAATCCGGACTCAGCCTAAATACAATTCGACGGATATTCAATAAAGATGTCCAGGAAGCCGACAAGGCCCTGTTCGCTGAACTGGTAAAACCGATCAAGTCAGCTAGATCATCGCACTACTTGACAATCGAGGAACTCTCAGAAAAAACATCGATACCAATACCGCTGCTAAAGTCGCTGATCAACGAAGGTCTAATACCGCCGATCAAAATTAATGGAGTTGAAGTGTTCCCCGCCAGTGATGTCGAAATGGCGCGGGCTGGATTAGCTCTGCTCGAATCAGGCATACCGCTGGCAGACCTTTTAGAATTGGCAAAGCGCCATCACGCCGCCACCCGCGACACCGCATTATTAGCCATTACTTTATTTGATAATTTCGTTCGAAATCCAATCCTTCAGAGCAGCGTCGAACAAGACCCTTCGAAATCCCTTATCGACGCGTTCAATAGACTCCTTCCGGCTGCCGTCTCACTGGTGGCTGGACATTTCGAAAGAACACTGCTGTCGCTAGCGCAATCTCATTTGGAAAAAGTAGGGGTGAAAGAGGAAATAGACGCCGTACGACAGCAAATTTCGCCCGCAGATGCAACGACAGAGAGAAAGCGTCAATCCAAATGAGCGATCCGTCACTTCCAACCGAAGAAACCAAAGAACTCTTCGTAAAGCAAATGTTCGACAATATCTCGGGAAACTATGACACGGTCAACAGAATTATGACCTTCCGAATTGACCAGCTTTGGCGCAGGCAAGCACTAAGGCAGCTCCGCGTTCCCCAGGGATCGCTAATCTTAGACCTGGCCTGTGGAACCGGCGATTTCATCAAATTAGCCAGAGCCAGAGGATACCGCTGCATCGGTACAGATTTTTCGATGGGCATGCTGCTGCATTCAAAGCTCTCCACAAATCTAATTTGCTCAGATGGCCTCAACTTAGCTTTCGCTGACAATAGTTTTGACGGGGCCACCTGTGGCTTTGCGCTCAGAAACTTCCGGGAACTTCCCGCAGTATTTGCTGAGCTCAATAGGGTCTTAAAGCCAGGAGGAAGGATTTCATTGTTGGAGGTAGGCAGTCCAAACTCCCCAATACTGCGGTTCGGGCACCAGATATATTTCAATAAAGTAGTGCCTCTTATAGGAAGCATACTTAGTGATGCAAGGGCATATCGATACCTCCCGGCCTCGGTGAAATATCTGCCGTCTCCGCAGACTATGAAACAGATGCTGGCAAATGCAGGGTTTACTGAAATAGATCACACGCAGTTACTCACTGGAGCTGCTCAGTTAATTACTGCCACCAAGGCTTGATCTCATGAATTTTAGACCATCCCCATCGATTGAAGCTCGACTACTTGCTAAAGGTCCGCAAGAATTCTACGCGCTCGCATCCATGAAACACCAGGCAGCAGTAGTTCATGGTAAAGACGAGATCATAGTTGCGATCGGGACTGCCCGACTCATAATGGTGAAAAATGGACTAAGGTCCCTGGACCAATATAACAAGCGCCAATACGATCACTCTTTGGCCGCAAAAATCACTAACCAGCATCTCATACTGGCTATGATTCCATTTGATCCAAGTGTCCCGTTTGCGGTGACCGTACCCGAAATCGCAGTACAATTCACTTCGGAGCAGAAAATAATTATTACGACTGATTCGAATAACGACGACAAGACCCAAGCGTTATTAAGCGAAATCCTGGAATTGTCGCGTTCTGAAACTAATGTGTTAAATATTTCAACATTGCAATATCTTCAGAGTGACCAAGATTTCGCAAAAAGAGTTGAGCGGGCTATACATAAAATCAATAACTCCGAAATCACAAAGATAGTACTTTCTAAAACAGCTACTCTAAAATTGACTACGCCGCTGACGCCAATTCAACTTTACGTTCAAATGGCAGCAAAATATCCCGACTCTTATCTTTTCGCTATGGGAAATTGGGTCGGAGCTTCGCCGGAATTGGTCGTCTCGCTAAAAGGCAACTCTCTCGTAAGTCATCCTCTGGCTGGAACCTCTTCACTCACCAATGCATCCAAACTTCTTCTTTCACAAAAAGACCAGAGGGAACATCAAATTGTTGTGACGCAAATTATCAATCGGCTAAGCAAACTGAGGATTAATATCCCAAAACAACCCATTCCGACCGTAACCAGATATGGTCGGATAGTTCACTTGGCGAGCAAGATAAGTTTCACTCTTAATCCCCTGCTCCGACTGACAAGTATTGAATTGGCAGCACGGATAGCACCTACCGCGGCTGTCTGTGGCGATCCGCTCGATCGGGCATTAGGTTACATAAAGAGCGAGGAATTCTCGGACCGTGGATTTTTTGGTGGATTAGCTGGCTACCAAAAAAACCAGGGCGATGGCAGCTGGGTTCTAAATATCCGAGCCATCGAACTTTCTGAAAGAGAAGTAACTATGAGAGCTGGGGTGGGAATCATTTCCGAGTCAGACCCAAAGCAGGAAAATGCTGAAGCCAATTCGAAGCTTTCTTCAATACTTGACGGAATTACTTCTTCTGCCGCCAACTAGACAGGTGGATCGGCGTAAATCTTGTTTTGTGAAATCGTGATCGGAATAGGGGTCAACCCCCTCGGTGCAGGGCCAATCTCAACAGCGCCAGTCAGGGCATTGAAAGTGGAGCCGTGACACGGACAAACAAAGGTGCCGTTTGGATTGTATTGAACTGTGCAGCCGGCATGAGGACATATGGCAGAATATGCCACGTATTTAACGCTCTGTGGACGAAGAATATAAGCAGGGCTCTTGGTGACAGGATCTACAAACGAGGCCACCTTCCCAATTCCAAGCTCAGAAACATTGCCTATTTCTGTCGCACCATGAGGTAAAGGTACCTTGGGACTCACAGGCTGATCTGATGGCGAGGTAGTCGGGGTGGTTGCAGGTGTGTCCCCGGGTATCGCATTTCCGGTTGGAACTTTTGGATTCGATGTCGACGTGCTCAATGCCTCGGGAGGAATCGGTTCTGCAGTCTTGAACTGTCTTCCTATGTATGCCGTCGTGGCTGCTGTGCCTACCCCGATTGCGCCAAGTACCCCTACTGCCGATACCTGTGACAGGAAATTCCTCCGATCAACTCCTGTCGGGGAATCAGATTTAAGCTCAACTTGATCCATCGGAACTGTCACCAGGACTGGACATGACCTAACTCCACACGGTGCTTCCTGCTGTAACCGGCATAAGCCACTGTCAAAGGCTCCACACGTTTGCTGAATCATTTGAAATCCAGCCGCTACAACCGTTTCGGTTGGCATTCCAAATTTCCGACGGATAAAGGTTGACAAAGAGAAAATTCCTCCATTACCTCCGATCGCGATTGGAGTCATAGCAAAGAAAAAGACAATGTCGGAACCCGTATAGTAAGGATTTGAATGAAAAGATATAGTCAGAAACAAAGTAAAAGAAATTATCATTCCACCAAGGGCTGCAAGTCTTGTCAAAACTCCAAAGAAAACTCCTAAACCAACTGCAAGTTCAGCAAATGCAATGAAAAATCCCACAACTCCTGCGATCGGCTCGATAGCGTGAAGCACCAGGTGTATAGGACTAAACCTTTGGTATGCCACAATCTGCGACTGGATCGAAATAGGACTCTTGGGATTAAAGAAATTGGGATTGGCCAGCTTCTGAAGTCCTGCAAAAATGAAGGTGAAGCCCAAAAATAACCTGAGAGGTAGGATCGCATACCCAAGCGACTGCCAGAAAAGCGGTCTCATTCCGTTTCCAGACGTCTTTGCAAATAAAGCTTGAAGCCTAGAATCTCCAATTTCTGAACTCAATTACTTTCCACCATCCTAAATAATTCGCCTCTATTCTTCCATCTACTATTACCACAGATTCGTTCCAAGTCACTAGTCATCGAAACCATTCGAGCAGATCAAACAAGCTACAAAGCTGGCTAGACTGTGTACATGGCTGGTAAAGGTTAACGATGTCACCCTTATTAAATATTGATTCGCTGAAAGAAATCCAAATTTCTTGCATCGGTCTAATCCTGACTGGTGGAGATTCTAAGCGCTTTAGATCGAATAAGCTCTCGGCTGAATTCGGCTCGACCAGCATCGCTCAAATGACCGCCAACAATCTGACCAAAGCAGTATCCACCTCCTATGAAGCGGGTTTGGCGCTAACTAATCTGCCGCAAATACCTGATACCACAGGGAGAGGACCCCTGGCAGCTATATCACAAACATATAGCTGTCTGAAACAAACCACGGATTGCGCTTTATTCACCCATCTTCTCGTCTTGGCGGCTGACATGCCTTTAGTGCAGCCAAAAACCATAAAGCGGATTGTGGAATGGCCGACTTTTAGTTCAGTCGTGCCTATCTATAAAAATAGGCAACAATATCTCTGTGCTCGATGGTCGCTTCAAACTCTCGAACTTTCGCTCCACCTGGTTGACAATGGAAATCTGAAGGTTCAAGAGGCCCTTCTGAAATCAGACACGAAATGGGTGGCTGCTGAGAATCTTGCATCTGTTTCCATAACCGAGTTCGAAGACATAGACACCGAAGAGGACTACGAGAGCGCCCTTATCCACCAATCCAAGCTTACTCAACCGGGGAGCAAAAGCGATGAATTCGCCATCTGATACCACGTCTGCGGTAAGAAGGCCGACAACCAACGTAAAAATCTCGGCGATTCGTAACGGCAATTTGATTGAACGTCCTGACACTGTGGCTACGGAAGAACCAATGGAGATACGGATACATGGGCCAAATCAGGATCCCAGCCCAGTTACCGTAACCATGAGGACCCCCGGAAATGACTACGAGCTGACGGTTGGACTTCTTTACAACGAAGGAGTTATAACTCACAGAGACGAACTTAAGACGGTCTGTTACTGTACCAATGTATCTAAGATTGAACAACGCTACAATGTTGTCACTGTTGAACTGGCATCCGCCTACCTCAATACTGCCAAAGAACGCTCCTACTTCTCAGCTTCGGCTTGCGGCGTCTGCGGCACGACGTCTATCGACGATATCGCCGCCAAGGCACCTCCGGTAAAGAACTCCTTTACTATCTCTTCAGAGACAATTCTTGCCCTTCCACCGCAAATGCGGCCAGCTCAAAAGCTCTTCTCACAGACGGGAGGACTGCATGGGGCTGGAATCTTTGATAAATATGGCAATCTGGAAATAGTTCGTGAAGATATTGGCCGCCATAACGCCCTTGACAAAATCATTGGCCACTATTTTATGGAAGGGCTCCTACCCTTAGACGAAAAGATCCTGGTTCTCTCTGGCAGAATAGGATTTGAACTGGTGCAGAAAGCTGCGATGGCTCAAATCCCGATAATCGTTGCGGTCTCAGCTCCATCGTCGCTTGCAATTCGAACTGCTGAGGAATTAGGTATCACGCTGATTGGATTCACCAGAGATGAAAGCGCCAATATCTACAGCTTTCCCGAACGAATTATAACTTCTTGACAGGCAGCTCCCTATTACCATTAAAGCAATTAGAGACCGGCGAACCGGTCTCTAATCTTAAGAAGCTTGTGCAAGTTTACGCTGCTTACGTCGCATCCGCCTTATTACTCGGCGTTCATCCTCGTCTTTACCACCCCATATGCCAAATTCCTGATTAGTTCTCAAAGCGAACTCTAAGCACTGCATCTGGACCATACAAGACCCACATATGGACTTTGCACGCAAGATCTGACGCTCAGCGTCGCCCGTAACTCCTACTGGGAAAAAAAGTGCCGGATCTAACTCCTTGCACTCCGCCCTAGGCCGCCACTGATCGTAATTCCACGTAGCCCTTTTGACTGACTCCACGTCTCAAAACCTCCGGTACTGGTCTCTGTAAAACCAACCCACCGGCTTTTCGACCCTGTAAAACAGCCCCCCGGCCGTTCAGCCAATCTAAATTAATAACTAATCTTGCCAGACACACTCCCCTGTCAACCATTGTCTACAGTTCGATGCGGCACAATTCCATAAGATATTTATGAAATTGCTGAGATTGAATCTACAGAACAACAGCAACATTGAATTTAGCATCAAAATTTTACTAAATCATTACAAAAATCATCTTAATTCTGCCCAATACTGAAAGAATCCTTAACTGGATGTGAATTAATTCTCAATATTTTGGAATTACCACTATCTGCGTTCATTTATTTCACTCCAGACGTTGTAAATTTCAGCTACCACTGTTTCCGGAGACTGGATCAGTACCATATGGCCGGCACCCGGAATCAATCGCATCCGGCTGTTGCGAAGCATTTCATGCAGTGCCAAGGTCCCACCTAAAGGATTGAAAAAATCATCTGCTCCAACTACCATTATGGTTGGAATCTCAACCGTCTCGATTTGATTAGACATTTGAGTTAAATCATGATGCAACAATTCTTGCTCGATTTGGAAACTTACAAGTGGCCTGGTTCTCATCTGGACGTTAGCTGGCCAATGAGAATACAACGAAATTTTTCGTATCACTGATCCCGCCTTTGCCAGGAAATGATCCATAAGCGAGATGGAACCCACTCCGCCTACAGGAGCTATCAAAACCATTGCCGCAATTTGATTCGGAAAATCGATTGCTGACCTGACAGCAACTGCTGCTCCGTAAGAATATCCAACCAATATAAGCTTTGAAAAATTCTTTGAATGAGCAAAACTCATAAGGAGCCGGGCATTATTTGCCAGAGTGGTAGCGCGTAGCGGACTCTCCCCCCAACCGGGTCTATCGTAAGCCTCGATCCTGACATTCCTTGGCATTCGAGCGATTATGTCATCAAAGTCCTTCGCTGTCCCGGGCTGGCCGTGAATCAATATCACAAGCACCGTTTCGCTATGGCTAGCCTCAGTCATCGCGTTTTGAATTGACACTTGGCAGAATCTCCTGTTCCAATAGTTTCTCAAACTAATCTGCACAGCCTGCTTATCGTTGATTTCACGTCGGGTAGGCACGGCCCATTACTGGGTCGCACCCCCTAAGAACCACAGCTGGCGATTTTCACCGCACTCGGCTCAGGCCTTCCAAAGGCCTCATAAAGAGACCCGGTTTTTCACCTTTGCGATACTGACGGCAGCCTTTTCACGCTAGGGTTGGAAT
>JAKBSX010000471.1 GCA_021844725.1 Actinomycetes bacterium
GCCGGTCCTTTCAAAATAGTCCTTTTCGACTTCTCTATAGTTGTGGACAGTCCTCCGCCCGAGCCAGCAATAATACGTGACTCGCACGCTCGGATTGAAGAGAGGGTCTACCGGCTGACCCACACTCTCGCCCACGCACAGCGCCCGCGATCACGTACACAACATGAGGTGACAAATGTCGAAGTCCTTGGTTGGAGTAGTCCAGATAATCTCACCGTCGTCTGCAACCAGACGGTACACGAGCTGCGCCCGGGCAATGCTTTTCAGGCTGGCCTGGCAACTCCGCGCAGCCTTCACGCGCGCTGCCGTTATCAGCTCGTACCTGACGGTACCGATTGGCACATAAGGTCCAAGCGCTGCGAATTGCTCAATCGCGAATATCCAATCTACAATCTCACTTTTATCTTCTAGCTTTACAGCGCTGTACACCCACGCGCAGCTGCACCCGGTACGCCGCGAGGGCATCGAATCCGGCCATTGTCGCAAAGCCAGGGACTACACTTCCATGAATGGGTGACACAAAGCTGACCTTGGCGTGCGGTCCGTACGATCGTACCGAATCCTTGCGGACCGGACTGGTTAAGCCGGAAGGGATTGACCTGACCTATATACCGATCCAGTCTCCTCCTGAGATCTTTTCGAGAATGATCGACCTCAAGTCTTTTGATGCCTCGGAGATGTCCCTTTCCGGCTACCTCCAGATGCGGGCACTTGGCAAAACAGACTTCATTGCGATTCCGGTATTCCCATCCAGAGTATTCCGCCATGGCTTCATTTTTGTTCGGGACACCATCAAGAAACCAAAGGACCTCGAAGGCCGACGCGTAGGTGTGCCTGAATATTGGCAGACTGCAGCCGTATGGATTAGAGGCATTCTCCAACATGAATACGACGTCGATATTCGAACCATACAATGGCGTGAAGGCGGAGTCGACATCCCCCTTTCGCCGGAGGAGTATGCTTCGCGCAAAGAAATGACGGGATACCGGCCGGAGATGCTGCCCCAAGGGCAGTGCCTGAATGATCAGCTGGTCGCTGGCAACCTCGATGCCGTGATTGGAGCCAGAAAGCCTGCGTCAGTTGGCAAGACAAAGGGGCTCGGAAGACTGTTCCACAACTATAGAGAAGTCGAAAAGGACTATTTTGAAAGGACCGGCATATTTCCTATCATGCACACGATCGTGATCCGGTCTGAGATCTACCAAAGACACCCGTGGGTGGCTGAAAGCCTATACAAGGCTTTTTTGGAATCGAAGCGAAGTTGCCTAAAGGAAATGCGCTTTACCGGAACCATAAAGTACACGCTTCCATGGCTATTTTCAGATCTGGAGGAGATCGACAGCATCTTCGGAGGGGATCCTTGGCCATACGGCTTTGCGGAAAACCGTCACGTGCTAGAAACCTTCGGACAATACCTCAAAGACCAGGATTTTGTGACACATCCTCTAAATTTGGATGAGTGCTTCGCGCCGTTGTCGGGGATAACCCAATAGAAGAGCGTTCTTCGACCGCAGAAGTTTCTTGACACACTGAATCAGTTGGAACCTCTCCTCCGAGCGCATCTCAGCTCTCAAACACAAGCCTCTCATGACGGCTGGCCATTACAGAAAAGGCCAGTCCCAACACACCAATGTCACGCAAGACCAGATCAGACAAACCAGCGGTTATCGTCAGACTTATCACGATTTCGAGCATCGTGAGAGCGGCGATTCCCGCAAAGGTGCGGGGAAGAACTCCGACAATCAATCCCACGGCCAGAACGCTCAGAATTACGCCGTGAATGAGAACAAGTACTTGCGAGAGCTGCGAAGCCGGAGAGATGAACGGCACATAGCCTGTCCAGAGCTTCGGCACCACGAGTTCGTGATAGCCAAACCATGCCAACACCAAACCTAAGATTATCCGGCCCAGCGTGGTGACCCACGGTGCCAATGCCTCAAAGGCGCCTTCCACAGAGCCGAATTGGTTCAATCCGTCGGAGCCACGGCTCACTTGCCTTGTACCTGTAGGCGTTGTTACCCTGGAGCCAGTCATCTTCTTGTCATCCTGCGCGGTACTCACAAACTTGCCACCTGGGTCAATCGTTCCATAAACTTGGTTTTCAGACACCTGTGCGTCACTACTCGATAATCCTTCCCTGAGAATTTGTCACTATGATGCCGTCATCGCCCATACTGTAATCGCTGCTTCCAGAGTCATCACCGAGACTTGTCTCGACGAAATATACTGAATCACCCTTCTGGAAGGTCGACGTCTGTGGCGCCGAGGACGATCCCGGAACTGACACTGACACGATCTCGTTGTTTCCCGACACCTTCACCGAAATATTGAATCCGGCTGTTGCGGTCTTAGTCTGCGCGCTCTCAGGACCTGGATAAACTTGATAGGCCACACTTGCGTACTGGGTTGACGAAAGCGGGGGACCAAGCTTTGGCACTGTAGTCGACGTGGTTGAATTCTGCGAAGGGGCCCCGCCATTTGCGGCAGTCGAAGCGGTGCTCGAAGTTGTACCGGATTTTGCTGATGTTGTGGAGGTTGGCGCAGGTGAAGCGGAGCCAACTGACAAAGATGCACCGCTGGGCGAAATACCATGCCCATACCCATGAAAGGCAAGGCCAATCGCACCGATAGCGGCCACGGTCAGCACCGCCGCCCCGCCTTTACCAATGTTTTCACTGCCTATGTGCAAACCGGAACTCCCAAAATTGCTTAATTCTCTGAAAAATCAAAATTTAGTCATCGTCAATAAGAGCCAGATAAGCACCACTAATCAGGCACGAGAACAAGCAGTCCGCATACGGCTGACTCCGCTATTTTTTAAATAGAACAATGATGCCAAGCTGAAGCCTTACCATCCAATGGAGCGACGCCACTACCACAACCAAGAGTCAACCGGAATCTGCAGTCCCTTCTAGTTCCGCTCTAAAAACCCGGGCATTCAAAGGCGCTCCTTTTCTTTTCGCTGTTGTGCTTTTGAGTCTCCCCGGTCTTATCCATGTGGACCAGACTCTGCGAGTCCTTGGGTTTGCCAGCTTCCACTTGTTGTTCAAAGGGCGAGTCCCCCCGTGGCATGGCATGAGTACTGGCTCAAGACAAGCTTCGCTGGGAAACCAAGCGGGCGGTCTCTTCTTCTGAGTACAAGCCGGGCGATCCGACGATTACAGATGCAAAAGATGGTCAGCTTGCAATACTTGGCTGGGTCTTTGTCCTCGATAGGTTGTGACCTTCCCAATCCATCCATTTGAGACACGGAGCCTCCCAACCGGTGCCACCTGCCGAATAGGGCAATTTTGAGCGTTGTTGTTGGGAGACAAGCCCAGGCGATGGATTTAGGAATCAAAGAGCCGGCAAGTAACAGGGTCTAGGCACCTTTGCCATTAATGGCGCCGTCTTGTTCTCGGAGTCAGCTCAGTTGACTCAATGCGTTTCCTTCTCCGAAAGACACACGATACAGGGAAAGAACGCCCATTCCGCAAGCGGAAACACAGATAGCGACAAGCTGGCTCATGGGGGTGTTATGAAATTGGTTTCTAACACGAATGTGCAACTGAGCAGTTGCTGCCCGTTTCTGCCGCATCAGGACGGGCTGTTATAAAACGCAATCTGCTCATGAATCACTGACTTCAAGACCATCGCTCCCGAGTGCTCCAGATCCCGGGTCGCGGTGAGAAGCACAATCCTGGAGTATCCTGCCTTTTGCAGGAGACTTCCAATGATAGAAAGCTTCGGCAAAGTGTTGAGTTGCAACCTG
>JAKBSX010000472.1 GCA_021844725.1 Actinomycetes bacterium
AGTTCTGATTCCGCAACTAATCGACATCTTTTGGAACCTTGATTGCATTGCGGGACTTTACTACTGAGTAAGTCGCAAATGATGATTGTCCAAAGAAGTTGGAAAGCAGTTGATCCCCGCGGTGTAGACGATGTGAGAGGTCTTCCATTTTGCCGCCGAAATTCAACTCGGCATGTCGTGCACACGCATATGGACGGGCTCTCAAGCAGTTGCGACAACTACCACAGGACGCAAATCCAAGAACAACATGATCGCCTACCTCGAGGTCTGTGACGCCGGGCCCGACCTCTTCTACTATCGCTGAGCCTTCGTGTCCCAAAACAGCCGGTGCTGGAACTCGGTGAGTCTGATTTTTCACATTGACATCAGTGTGACATATTCCAGATGCCACCATACGTACCAGAACTTCTCCACTTTTGGGTGGATCGAGTTCTATTGTTTCGATCTCGAAGTCTTGGCCCTTGGTGTTTACTACAGCTGCCTGGATCTGCATCTTTAGAAGTCTCCTAAATCTCGCTGATATGGCTTCCAACTATAGCGGTTTTTAACCCAAGCCATATGTAAGTTCGAATATGTTGAAAGAGTTTTTACCCTGCTCGAAATGTATTGTCATCATGAATAAGACACGAAGCTTCGAAAGTAAGTTGTCTATTTCGCTAAAGCTTGCTGTGGCGGCAATGCTCGGAGACGATTCAATTCCAAAGCCTTGGCGTCTTTTTGTTACTGAGTGCTGTCGAGAATCGGCGTGAAAAATTGACTCACATCAAAAGGTTTTTTGATGAAGTTTTGTTCCAGCAAATAGCTGGAAAATGCTTCCAGGACATGTTTGTTGGCAGAAAATCCATACGGCCATGGGTCTCCATTGAAGATTGTGTCAATTTCCTCAAGGTCATTAAACAGCCAGGGTAACGTGTACTTTATCGTGCCCGTGAAGTGCATCTTTCTTATTGCAATTCGCTTGGCTTCGGTAAACGCCTTGTAGAGACTTTCGGTGACCCAAGGGTACCGCTCAAATATTTCCGTACGAATTACGAAAGTATGCATTATGGGGAAGATTCCGGTCTTTTCAAAGTATTGTCTTTCGATTTCCCTGTAATTGGGAAATAGCCGATCAACTTCTTTGGTGGAATCTACTGACGCAGGCTTTCGAGCTCCGATAGCGGCGTCGATACCGCCGTTTCTGAGCTCCTCACTTAGGCATTTGCCATAGGGAAGCATTGCGGGTCTATAACCAGCCATCGTTTTCCTGGCTTCGATTTCTTCATATGATAATGGGACATCAACTCCACCCTCAATCCAGTTGATTGAATGGAGATCTACGTCGTACTCATGTTGAAGCAACCCGCGGATCCACACGGCTGCAGTTTGCCAATATTCGGGAACACCGACTGTTTTACCTTCTAAATCTTTTGGATTTTTAATGTTGTCTCTGACGAAAATAAAGCCCTGGCGGAACACTCGGGATGGAAATATCGGTAGTCCAGTAAATTCGTCGTTTCCATTTGCTCTCATTTGAAGGTACTGGGAAAGCGACATTTCTGATCCATCAAAGGATTTGAAATCTATCATTCGTGAAAAAATTTCTGGAGGCGATTGTATTGGTATATAGTTGAGGTCTATGCCTTCTGGTTTGACCTCTCCGGTCCGGAGCGCCTCGGTACGGTCATAAGGTCCGCATGCAACTGTGAATGTGAGATTTGCCATTCCTCATATCCTAGCTTTGGAGCAAGTAAAGTAAATATGCAAAATAGCCTGAGTGGTACTAAAAGGTTTTGAGATTTGCCAAGGCGATTTCCATTTTTAGTTAGAAATAGAAATCGTTTATTTCGTTGATCCAGTTATCTAATTGCCAGTTAAAGCAACGTTGTAGTGTCTTGCTGGAAGCAACCTAACTGTTGAAGTGGAGTTTTTGGCTATAGCCCTTATCGAGCTGCAATTGCCTCGGAACTCGACATAGTGAGTTTGACCGTTTTTGAAAGTGGTTTTGATGAATGCCTGGCATATCGCAACATTTTCTTTTGTCGGCGCATTAGAGGTGTTCTGGGTTATGGAAGACGAAGTCTGGGACGCTGCGGTTTGGAACGGAGAGGATTGCCAATTAGTGGTACTCGATTGCGCCGGGTGTGATACCAAACTAAATTGCCAAACCAGGGCGATGATAACTCCAATCCCGAGGATGGTGGCATCGATCACCGCAGCGATTACCCCGGTCCGGTCCTGCTTATCAAAAATTTCGTCGTAGATCTCATTGTCAAGTGCAGGATTGCTAGTGTTTTGGGTTTCACCATTTTCTAAGCTTGCCAAAGTAAATCCGTTCCGAGTTTGCGATCAATGCCGACAAATGGCAGTACCATCTGGATAGCATCTGGTAGTTGTCAAGAGCTAGTTTATCTGCCTCACAAGATTTGAGACCCAGCCCAGCGATGTTACACGGATTGTCGGTAATGATGGGCTGATGATTTGTCGTTTAGGGTGCACCTGAAATGGTTATTACAACTTGTCCCAAGGATGTGTCCTTAGGAAAGAAGTTCCGCAATCTTTGACTTGAAAAAGGTGAAAGTTCCAGCCATAGCCCATCAATAGCTTTTTGGCCAGATCGCATGGTAAACCTAGGCTTACCATGGATGGTAAATATCGCATCGACTTTTTGATTGTCAATCAAGGCGGTAACCTGGTGGGTCAAGAAATCAAATCTAAAGTTGGTAGCAAGAAATGTTCGATATCCCGGCAACTGAATTTTGATTCCGCCAGAGTTGGTCACGATTCCCACTAGACGGTAGTTGGGCTCTTGATACTCGATGTGACCACCGGTAATTGGGACAGAAAGAGTTTTTTGGCCATTCTGGGACTCTACTGAGGCTGGATTTATTGAGCTAACTATCAGTTTTCGATTGGTCCAGCCCGATCCGACAGAGGTTGAAAAGGTAATTTGAGTGTCTACCCCGGTCAAGTTATCGATGTAAATCGATTGAGCAGAAGTTTTAGATGTAGATGTTGAACCATTTTGGAGCTGACTGGCGCCTATTGCAGTATCTGCAGGGGAACTTTTGGATTGTGTGAAATAAGCACACGAAGATAGGAGCAGCGCCAGCGATGCTATCAGGAGAGGATAACCTATAACGGTTCGCTTTTGGGGGCAAATGTTATGCAAGGTAGGGTCCTATCGGCTTGCTCGTTCGCTCCAAGGTGAATTTAGGCCTTGATTTCAAATAGTTTGTTGATTCAAAATTAAAAAACTCTCACGCCCTTGGTCGACTACAGATTCCAAATTTTTTCGGGATCGCAGAGATCTTCTGGCTTCTGTTCATCAATAAGTGGTAAGGTCAAGATAGCATTTAACTGAATGCCGGGAGCTTGAATCTAGGCTGAGAGGATGCCGGGGGCATCGACCGTATATACCTGATCCGGATAATGCCGGCGGAGGGAGTAACCATGAATCAATCAATTAGCAAGATTTACCTGAAGACTGAGGGCAGTGGACTTGAAGTACCATTCAAACAGGTACTTTTGAGCGAAGAGGGTCCTGATGGTAATCCCTTAAAGATCAATCTTTATGACACTTCCGGCCCCAACGATGACCCGCGGAGTGGGCTTCGGCCGCTGCGTTCGGAGTGGATTTTACAACGAGGGGATGTCGAAGAAATAAGAACTGACACGGTTGAAATTCCGTTTGGCAAGAAGTCTCAAGATATGGGGTCGGCAACTTTGACCCATAAGGTTCT
>JAKBSX010000014.1 GCA_021844725.1 Actinomycetes bacterium
TCGATTTTCGCACGCTCCAAGAGCACAGCGCCAAAAATGGACGAAGCGAACTGTATTTCAAGGGAGCAGCGGCAGACAGGGCGCATCTGGTCTATTCGGGCCTAATCAAAGTTGATAAAGGTGCGACTTCAACTGATGCTTTTCAGACTAATAAGAATCTTGTGCTGTCTCAAGGTGCAAGGGCTGACTCTGTACCCAATCTTGATATTCAGGAAAATGACGTACGATGCAGCCATGCTTCATCAGTCGGTCCAATTGACCAAGAGCAGAGTTATTACCTTGAAAGTAGGGGAATTGATCCGGAATCAGTTCAAAGGCTTATAGTGGGTGGATTTTTTGCAGAGATGGCGGAAAGGTCGGATATTGGAGGGGTCAAGGAAGTTTTATTCGAGCTGGCAGCCAGAAAATGGGAGGAACTACGTTGAGTCAGAAAATTGACCTCTGCCACATTGACGAAGTAAAAAGTGGCACCGCTGCACGATTTGATGTTGATGGTCACCGAATCGCTTTGGTTCGCATCGAGGAGAGTTTTTACGCAATAGGGGACAGGTGCACCCATGCCAACTACTCGCTCGCCGAGGGAGAAGTGTATGCGGAGGAAAAGGAGATTGAATGCTGGAAACACGGCTCGACATTCTCACTGGTTACCGGTAAGCCAACCTGCTTGCCGGCAACAAAAGCAGTTCCTGTCTATGACGTCGTTATAGAAGGCGAAAGGGTAATGGTGGTCGTGAGTTGAGTACCAAACATGTCCTTCGGGTGGAAAATCTACACGCAAATGTCGGGGAACTGGAGATCCTTCGGGGAATAAATCTTGAGATTAAAAGTGGTGAGGTTCACGCGTTGATGGGTCCAAATGGATCGGGCAAATCAACGCTGTCCCATGTCTTGATGGGCAAACCAGGCTACACAGTAACCACTGGAACTATATTTTTAGATGATCTGGACCTTCTCGCCCTCCCCACTTGGAAACGAGCACAAGCAGGTCTGTTTCTAGTTTCCCAGTATCCCTCGGAAGTGCCAGGTGTGACTATGGAAAGCGCTCTTAGTGCTGCATATGTAGCCATGGAACGGGATCGTTTCGGGTTGAGCGATTTGATGATGGCGGAGAGTCATCGAATTGGACTTCCGGTTCAGATGCTGCGCCGTTCTTTGAACGTAGATTTTTCTGGCGGTGAGAAGAAACGAAACGAGATGGTTCAGCTTGCAGTGCTGAGTCCCAAGTTCGCAATCCTGGATGAAATAGATTCCGGATTAGATATAGATGCTCTTCGGGACGTTTCGAGGAGAGTGGAAGCAGGCACTAACGAAAATGACTTGGGGGTGTTGGCCATCACTCACTACTCCAGGCTGCTCCGGGAGCTACGTCCAGACAAAGTTCATGTTCTGATAAAGGGGGAAATCGTCAAGACTGGTGGTCCTGAGCTTGCAAATGAACTGGAGCTGACTGGATACGCTGAATTTGGCGAGTCTGAAGTGGCAAATAAAGCTGCGGTGGGCGACCCTTTCGGATTTCCCCTGTAATTAGTGACAGTTTTCACAAATTGTTAGTCGATTTGTGATCTATTTCACTTTTTGGCTGTATTATGGGTAGAGGAAAAACAAGCAATCCACTTCGTTTTCCACCATTCTTTGCGGAGGGGGCGTCGCATTTGGCGACGTGTATGTTGATGTCGAGCCAAGTAACCTTGGCTCGACATTTTTCCTTTGCGACTTCTTAAACCCTAAAAGGATCTTTTCAAATCTGCAGGCGCAGGACCGGAACAGTTCTGTAACTAGATCACGATTCGTCGACGAGTGAGATGGCTTGGGTTGGACACCCGTCAATTGCTTCTTCGACTAGATTGATGTCAGCTCCGTATACTTCCTCGGTTAAAAGATAGAGGTAGCCATCATCGCGAATCTCGAATAT
The DNA here is from genome assembly GCA_021844725.1 of Actinomycetes bacterium. The sequence goes on from JAKBSX010000014.1 coordinate 1,913, forward strand.
TTCAGGTGCTAGATCTACACATACTCCATTGGATCGGCATCTGTCGAAATCGACGTTTACACGCATTGGTTTCCTCCTGATTATCTATATAAGATCATTGCATTTTTTGGACTAAATTGAAAGTTGTTCTATTGGAAATTTTTCTTATCTTTTGCTAACAAATATTCGAATAGGTTAGTGCGGTTGAGAGCGTGAATATTTCGAGTCTGGATATGGATGAGTTGTATCCGAAGTGTCACTGAGATTTTAGAGAGGCGGCAGTTATGAGGGTGCTTGTCATAGAGGATGAAGTGCGGTTAGGTGAAGCCCTCAAACGTGGGCTTGAAGCTGAAGGATTCGCGGTCGATCTAATCCAAAATGGGACAGAGGGTCTTTGGATGGCAACTGAAAACCCCTACGATCTTATCCTTTTGGACATTATGCTTCCAGGTACTAATGGGTTCAAAATATGTGGTACCCTGCGCGAACGCGAGGTGTGGACTCCAATCTTAATGCTGACCGCCAAGGATGGGGAGCTCGACGAGGCGGAGTCGCTCGATACCGGCGCTGATGATTTTCTATCGAAGCCATTTTCATTCACTGTTTTACTGGCCCGCATGAGGGCTCTGCTTAGAAGAGGGGCAACGGAGCGCCCTGTGGTCCTTTCCGCCGGCGATCTTCACCTTGACCCAGCTAGTCATTCGGTCACCAGAGGTTCAGTCGATATAGTCCTTACATCCAGAGAGTTTTCCCTGCTTGAGCTTCTAATTCGCCGAAAAGGTGAGGTGCTGACCAAAAAGACCATTCTGGAGCACGTGTGGGATTACGATTTTGAGGGCGACTCCAACATCGTTGAAGTTTACATTGGGTATTTACGGAAAAAGATTGACACCCCATTCGACAAGAAGGGTATTCGAACCATACGTGGGGTGGGGTATCTGTTGGAAGAAAATGGTGGATAGATAGGTGGTATTGGACGAGGGGTTTCGTAGCCATTCCTGGTTCCAACGTCTTTTTTATTCGGTTAGATTCAAAATCACCCTCGCCGCAGTACTGGTGGTGGGGGTGGCTTTATTTGTAGCGTCACAGATATTGTTTGGAACCTTAAGGTCACAGCTTCAAAATTTGGTAGTCAATCAGACTAGAACCCAAGAGTCTGCAATTGCTGCGTTGGTCAATTCCGGATCGATTACCAACCCGTTACCTCTTCCCCGGAGCGACGTATCAGTTCAGGTACTGGATCGGCAAAATAATGTCGTAGCCTCAACTGCTAATATTGCTGGCCAGCTGTCGCTTCTGTCTTCATTCAATAGTCCAAAGAGTACTGTGTCGTTTGTCAGCAATGCCAAGCGTTTCGCACTTAGCGACCCTGATGAAGCCGATCGGCGGGCGGTACTGGTGTCAACTGTAGTGGGGAGTGGAAGGGGAATTAACCTTAGCGTGGACAGCCAGCCGGTTGGTCCAACTCTGAGGTTGAACGGTTCCACGGGAACGGGTTTTAGTGGGACGTCAGTCTCTTCTGCAACCGGTAAAAGCGTAATAAAACACTATCATTCGGTTTTTAGGGTGGTGGCGCTGGCTTCACTGGCTACTGTTGATCAGTCATCAGTGACCGTAGTCAGGGTGATAGCGATTGTTTTTCCACTTCTTTTAGCTGTATTGGCATTTCTTGTAATATTTCTCACTGCCAGAGCGCTCAAACCAGTCGAGCGCATCAACCGGGAAGTAGCATCTATAACCGGAAGTAATCTCCATAATAGAATTTCGGTCCCGCCTTCAAAGGATGAAATATCCGAGTTGGCTGTAACTATGAATCAGATGTTAGAACGTTTGGATAGTTCAGCTGAGCGATCAAAGCGCTTTATTGCCGATGCTTCTCATGAACTCAGAAGTCCTCTCTCTGTGATCCAAACTGAATTGGAGGTAGGCCTTTTGCATCCCGACGGAACTGATTGGCAGCAGACCGCTGCCGATGCGTTGGAAGAATCGCGAAGAATGCAGCGAATTGTTGAAGACCTTCTTATATTGGCTAGAGCTGATTCAGGAAAAGTTTTGGTTCATACGTTGCTTCCGGTTGACCTTGATGAAATCGTTTTAGCTGAGGCAGCTAGGATAAGGCTGTCTGGAGTATTGAGTGTGGATACTAAGGCTGTAAGTGGAGGCCGAGTAACGGGTGATCCTCACTACCTCCTTCGAGTGGTGCGCAACCTGGCAAACAATGCCGCCAGGCATGCGAGAAGTAAGGTTACCTTTGTACTCTTTAAAAGTCAGGGTGTGGTGCACCTTGAAATTGCAGATGATGGACGTGGGATACCGCCTGAACTTCGAGAAAAAATATTTGAGCGGTTCACCAGGTTGGACGAGGCCAGATCCAGAGATGAAGGCGGATCCGGTCTTGGCTTATCGATCGTACGTACAATTGTGGAGGCGCATGGTGGAACGGTGGAGGTTTCAGATAACCCAGATAGCCCCAGCGGGGCACGCTTTATAGTTAGGATACCGACGGTTTGAGCCGTAGGGTGGTAAGCTCACTTATCAATTTGTTAATTTTAGTCAATACTATTTAAGGCTACGTGAAAACTTTTCCAGACATACGGACCAACCAACCAACCAACCCGCAACCACGACGCCGTCGACGGTTTCGGGTGAGATCGAGACGGGCAAGGATTGCCATCTTGCTGGTTTTGGCGGTGTTGCTTTCCAGCTTCGGATGGTCTTTTGGTAATGCCCTTACTGCAGCCAATCAGCAGAGCGTTCCGCTTAAGGCAGTGGAATGGATTCGAGGTCACGGCGGTGCTCAGTTCCTTAGGGTGGCTGAGGACGTATGGTATACCTGGCATCAGCCACCCAAGGGAGGCTTACCTCCCAAAGGGGCTATTTTAGATACCAAAACTCATGTATCTGGTGTGTCAGGAACTGGTGCTAATTCCCAGGTTCCTAAAAATGTAAAACCATTTGTATCTCCCGCTTTGCCAGGAGAGGGAGTCTGGCAGCCCGAAGGGCGAACAACCAATGGTGTGCATGGACTTTATGTCACCACAATGAGGCCCGATCCAGTCCACACCTCTCTGGTGGCAGGGCTGGCCTGGATGAATCCTAAGCTACTTTCCTTTACTCTATTTGCGGGAGGTCAGGAACCGGGCGGAGGTGGATGGCCTAATATGGGTCCGATTAACTCTACCCAGGCCAAATCGTTAGTGGCAGCCTTTAACTCAGGTTTCAGAATGCATGGGGCAATGGGTGGGTATTATTCAAATGGCCGAACAGCTTATCCTTTGGTCAAAGGTCAGGCCTCTTTTGTAATCTACTCCAATGGAACTGCAAATGTTGTGAAATGGGGAGGGAGCCAGGCGCTTACTCCAAATGTGGTTTCAGTACGGCAGAACCTTTCCCTGATACTCGATAACGGCAAGATTACTCCCGGAGTATATTCTCCCAACTATGCTCAGTGGGGAGCTACAGTGGGTAATAGCGTGCTTGTTTGGCGATCAGGGGTGGGAGTAACCAGCACGGGGGCAATTATTTATGCCGCTGGGCCTGGACTTAGCGTTGCTACCTTAGCAAAAATTCTCCAGAGGGCGGGAGCAGTGCGGGCGATGGAGATGGATATCAATACCACCTGGGTTAATTACTTCTACTTTAACCCACCAACCAATAACGGACCCGCGACCCCGGCAAATGGATCGAAATTGGTTTACGATATGATGCGACCGCCGCAAAGGTACTTTGAGGGAACGGCGAGGGATTTCATAGGTGTATTTGCTAGGAAAACCGCTATCGGATAGCCCTTAATTGGCGTTTTTAGCTGGACCTGTTTTCTAGGGCCTGCATCAGTGTATTCCAGGATAAAGTGGCACATTTGATTCTGACTGGAAATTTAACTACTCCCTGAAGGGCAATCATCTCCCCCAATTCTTTTTCAGAGTATTCGATGGGTTCAATTACTTCTGTTTCGCCGCTTGAATTTGTGGAGATCGACATCATGGATTTAAATATCTTCATCAGCCTATCCACCTCGTCTAGGGTTTTACCTTTTACCGCAACCGTCATCAAAGAGGCCGAGGATCTGGAAATTGAACATCCCTGTCCGGAGATTCGTATATCTTTTATGGCGTCGCCGTCCATAACGACATAAACTGTAAGCTCATCGCCGCACAAAGGGTTGTGGCCCTCAGCTTTTATAGCTGGTGGACTTGGAAATTCTCCCTCATTCCTTGGGTTTTTATAGTGATCAAGAATTATCTCTCGGTAAAGGTCTTCCAGACCGGGCATTTCTACTCCTTTTGGGATCTAGGCAAAAAAGGCTTCAGCCTTGGCCAGTGCGTCAACTAATGCGTCGACATCGTCTTGCTGGTTGTAAATGTAAAATGACGCTCTTGCGGTTGCGTTGACTCCCAGATGGCGCATTAGTGGCTTGGCGCAATGATGGCCAGCTCGAACGCAGACTCCGCTTTGATCTAGAATCTGAGACACGTCGTGGGGATGAATGTTCTTAAACTCAAACGAGATTACGCCGCTTCTGTCGGCTATGTTGGTTGGACCATGAATTTTTATGTCTTCGCCAAACCTTGACTTTAATTGGTCGAAAGCGTACTCCATCAGCGAAACTTCATGGACTCTAATATTTTCCATTCCCAGATTTTCCAGATAGTCTATTGCGGCACCGAGTCCTATCGCTTCTGCTATCGGTGGCGTACCGGCTTCAAATTTCCATGGGATTTCATTGGGGGTAAAGCCATCCAGGCGCACATCTGAAATCATATCTCCACCGCCCATGAAAGGCGGTAATAACTCAAGCAGATGGGATTTGCCCCACAACATGCCAATTCCGGTTGGGCCAAGCATTTTATGACCAGTCATGGCTAAAAAATCAATCCCAAGAGTATTCACATCGGTCTTTATATGTGGAACATACTGGGCGCCGTCGCCGATAACAAGGGCACCTTCATTATGGGCCATTTCAGCCAATTCTGAAATTGGATTCAAGGTTCCCAGAACGTTGGAGGTGAGAGTAATGCTGAGAACTTTGGCTCCCTTGAGAATCTGGTCTATGTTGTCGAGAATTAAGTAGCCGTTATCATCGATTGGAATATATCGAAGCTCGATTCCGAACTGTTCCTTTGCTATGAGCCAAGGAACCATATTTGCATGGTGCTCCATCTCACTAAGTACCACGATGTCTCCTGTTTTCAGCAGCTTTCTGGTCAGCGAGGTGGATAACAGATTGAGCGATTCAGTGGCATTTTTGCTAAACAGAATTTCTCTGGCCGGATGCGGGGCTGAAATGAACCTGCCAACTTTAATTCGGGAACTCTCGTATAGCTCAGTAGCCTGTTCCGCGATGTGGTAAACCCCTCGATGTACGTTGGCGTGAGTGGTTGAATAATAATTATCCATTGCATCGAGAACACATTGAGGTTTTTGGGATGATGCTCCTGAATCGAGGAAATAAAGTGGTTTCCCCTCAGGCTGGTTGAATATAGGGAAATCTTTTCTGATCTGATCGACATTCAGTTGCGTGGTCAGGGTTTTGCTCATTTTCGCCATCCTTCGTATCCCTCGGATTCCAGCCTTTCTGAGAGCTCCATCCCGCCTGATGCCACAATGTTTCCATCGATCATAATATGTACGAAATCTGGGGACAGTTCATCAAGAATTCGTTGGTAGTGGGTAATAAGAGCTACCCCCAGGTCTGGGTTTTTCTTGCGGACTTCATTTACTCCTCTGGCTACAACGCGTAAAGCATCTATATCCAAACCGGAGTCAGTTTCATCCAGTATCGCTATCTCAGGTTCTAAAAGTGCCATTTGGAGAATTTCATTTCTCTTTTTTTCTCCGCCGGAAAATCCTTCGTTGAGGTATCTCTGGGAAAATGACGGATCCATTCCCAGTTTGTCCATCCATTCCATCATTTCGAAGCGGATTTCGAGAGCGGAAATGTCAGTGGCTTTCCTGGCTGACACTGCTTGGCGGAGAAACTGAATTACGGAAACCCCTGCAATTTCCTGAGGATACTGAAACGCCAGGAACATTCCAGCTTTTGCTCGTGCGTCAGTAGACCATCCTGATATATCTTCGCCATGGAAAATGATCTGCCCAGATTTTATTTTGTAGTCTGGGTTTCCGAGAAGAGTATTAGCCAACGTTGACTTGCCAGAACCGTTTGGCCCCATAATTGCGTGTACTTCACCCTTATTGATTGTTAGAGACAGTCCCTTAACGATACTTTGTCCTTCGGCTGTGACGTGTAGGTCTTTAACTTCAAATAAAGGTGTAGGCATAGTTAGCAGTCTATTACTCCTATGACGATAGGAGAAACCCCGGTGGCGTTATTTTTGCCCCCAGTAAGTGATTAGGGGGTTAACATTGATCTCATGCTTTGGATTTTTCTGGAGTTCAGGACCGGTACCAAAATATAACCAGCCGATCAGATGGTCATTTTCATCAAATCCGAGTGCTCGTTTTACATATGGGTCATAGTTGGGGTCACCTGTTCTCCACATGGATCCAAATCCCATGGCAGTAGCGGCTAGAAGCATGTTTTCACAGGCTGCTGCGCCGGAGAGCATCTGTTCTATAGTGGGGATTTTATTGTTTGCCTCAACTTTAACTGCCACAACTATAACCACTGGAGCTCGAAGAAGTTTATTTTGTTCTTTTGCAATCTGAGCGTCGCTAGCCTCTATACCTTGAGCAGCGAGTCGGATTGTTAGCGCCTCAGCTAGGAATTCACCAAACTTGGCTCGTTGGTCACCCTCGATAACGATGAACCGCCATGGGGTTAAGCGGCCATGATCTGGTGCAGCGGCCCCGGCTTTGATGATCGTTTCTATCTCATCGGTGTTGGGTCCCGGTGGAGTTAACCTCCCTATTGATTTTCTTGTAAACAGCAGATTTAGATACTGGTTTGATGTTATTGTTCGGGGATTCGAAGAGTTGTAGGAGATTTTGTCACCACCCTCGTTTGATCCACTCGTCCAGGTGTGGAAGTTCGTTACCAATCGTAGTAGAACTTCCGTGACCCGGCAGTACGAGAGTTTCCGGGCTCAGCTCCTTGAACAGCCTGTTTTCGATGGAGTTTATTATGGTTGGAAAATCCCCACCTTCAAATTTGGTGGCACCCGGCCCACCAGGGAACAAGGTGTCTCCACTGAAGAGGATTCGATGTTTGTCAAGCAAAAAACAGACTGAGCCTGGGGTGTGGCCAGGTGTTTTAATAGCGCGTAACTGTAATTTGCCTATAGTGATTGTTTGGCCATCTTCGATGAGATAGTCATAGCTTGGCAGCATCTTTGCATCGCCTTCAGTTACTCCCACGCTGTAACCTTGCTCCCTGAGCTGGTCGACTGCTCCAATGTGGTCCCAATGCCCATGAGTTTCGACGATCGTTTTGACATTTAAGTCACGCGAAAGCTCCATTAGCTTATGGTGCTCGTTGGCGGCATCGATGAGCACTGATTCTCCGCTGTCGCTACACCTGATGACAAAGACGTTGTTGTCAATCGGTCCCACTACTGTCTTGTAGATCTCGACGCCGTCTTGGCGAATGAATGGTTCCAGTTTCAAATCTCCTCCTAGAAGGATATGTCTCTTCAGTATTTGGTAAATTTGTGACAGACAATCTATTAAAAGGTTACCTGAAAGTGAGGGTAGTCCTTTTTAGTGCACCCCATTCTATGAACTTTACTATTTGGGAGTCCGATTTGGATTTAGTATTTAGTCCGGAACAAGAGGAGTTTCGCTCTGCTCTAAGGCGATTTTTGAGCGACAAATCTCCGATGAGCGAAGTCCGGCGATTGATGGAGACAGCAGAGGGATTCGATCAGGCTGTTTGGACCCAGATGGTTTCACAGCTTGGAATCACCTCGGTCATAATTCCAGAACGTTTTGGGGGATTTGGGCTTAGCCAGGTTGAGGCAGGTATTATTTTCGAAGAATTAGGCCGTTGCTTGGCTTGTCTGCCCTATTTGTCAACCGTGGGAATGGGTGTGAATATCCTTCTTGCCAGTGGGGATGAAAAAGCATGCAAAATGCTTTTGCCTGGCGTTGCTGCCGGGGTTACCCGGTTGGCTGTTTGTGCATGGGAGCCCGGAAATAACTGGGATATTCAAGCAATGACCACAGTCGCAAACAATGCTGGACAGATCACCGGTTGTAAAACTTATGTGCTCGATGGACTTAGCGCCACTCAACTTTTGGTATTGGCTATTGATGGGGATGGACTCGAGAGTCTGTACCTAATTGATGCAGCCAGTCCCACTTTGCATAAAGCCTCTTTGTCCACCTTCGATTTGACCCGAAAATTTGCAGAGGTAAGTTTTGATTCAACACCAGCACGATTGGTCGGAGAGCGGGGAAAGGGGGCAGGATACTATTTTCAAATGCTAAATAGGGCATTGATATCGATGGCATCAGAACAGGTTGGATCAGCCCAGGCTATCCTAGATATGGCAGTGGGTTATAGTCGAAGCAGAACTCAGTTTGGCCGTCCTATAGGTTCTTTTCAGGCCATCAAACACAAATGTGCTGACATGTTGGTTGAGGTTGAGTCAGCCAGATCCGCCTCATACTATGCAAGTTGGGTCGTCGATAACGACGAATCAAATTTGGAGATGGCTGCATGCACTGCCAAGTCGTATTGTTCGGCTGCCCTAAGCCATGCGGCAGAGGAAAACATTCAGATTCATGGTGGGATCGGTTTCACATGGGAACACGATGCCCATCTTTATTTGAAACGGGCTAAGTCTTCGGAGCAGATGTTTGGAACTCCTATGGAGTTCCGGGAAAGATTGGCTGAGCGGCTGGGAATCAATTAGTCCATTGGATTCAAAAGAGCAGGGAACCACCGGGTCAGGATTTAGCAATCATAAAGTTTACTGGAATCCAAATCAGATTCGACTCGGTTGGTAGAAGGTTGGGTAGTTCCAGTAAAACGCCGCGGCAGTAATAGTTTGCCGATTACTGGCCTTTTAGGGTTTTCGCTTAAGCTGGTAATCAAATGGATTTAAAGCCGTCGCACTATCGGGAACCGAGACTGCTCCGTCAGCGATACCTGAGGCTAGTCACCATTGGCGGGTCTATTCTTCTGCTGGCTTTGCCGCCTTGGGTATTAGGTGACTTACATTGGCTGTTGATTGCGGTGGTGGGCGCCGGATCGGTAGTTATAGTGGCTGCAGCTACAAGATCACGCAGGTAGGGTGTCAGGCAATTGTCGAAAAGGGTGCCGTAAGTGGAGACAGAGATTGAGGGAAATTCAGGCGTACTAAAGTGCTACATCTCTCAAAGTAGTTCCAAAGTAAAGCATGCTGGGCAAGGTAATCAATTATTGATTGCCAATTTTGGCTTTCCAATCGTCAAGCCGATCCAGGGCACTGACCTATTTCATAAGGAGCTTATCGAGCGCGTGGCAAATCAATCAGGTTGGACGGTTGTTTCCTTGGTTTGCTCAGGACTTGGGGGCTCATCCGGCAGCTTTTCGCCAATGGGATGGTGCGATGACATTGAGACAGTCTCTCGCTATTTTGTGGAAAGTACGAAAGTCAAATCAGTACTGTTGGTGGGCTATGATTTTAGCGCTGATGTGTGTCTGGCAGTAGCTGCGAGATCAGAATTCGTACGCGGTGTGGCGACTGTGTCGCCGATCATATCTCTGGAGTCCTATATTGATAATCCTCTCCAGCTTGCAGCGAAGGCTCAGGGTGTTGGAGTAAAAGTTCCCAGAAAATCGTCGGAGCTAGTTCCCTGGTCGGATCAGTTGAGAGAGATAAGTCCTATCGAGTCAGCTAATCGCCTTAAAGACAAGGAATGGCTTGTGATTCATGGTCGTGACGATGAACAAGTAAGGGAAGGCGAACTTCGTGATTTTTTAAATATCCACGGATCGGCAGCTGAGTCCCATTTTGTAAGCGCAGCCGATCACCAACTGGTTACCGATCCCAGAATGGTGGCCATCCTTTTGGGGTGGATGGAGCGAAATAATTAAATTCCCAGTGCTTGATTTATAGCTTCTCGCAATAGGCGAGCGGCTTTGTAGGGATCTTCGGAAAGGGTGAGATATCTGACAACAACGAAATGGCGGATTCCCACTGAGACAAGGTCATTTATTTGAGAGGGTTGAATCCCACCCGTTACGAATACCGGTTTGGGCGAAAGTTTGCTTGCTTTGTCGGCATAGGTTTGTCCGACTCCGGGTCGTCCCGGCTTGGTCGGGGTCGGAACTATGGGTCCCGCGGAGATGTAATCGACGTCTTCAGAAAGGCTTGCCTTGAGTTCTTTGTCGCCATGTGTTGAAAGTCCAATTATTGCCTCAGGAAAGATCTTTCTAGCCAGCGAAACCGGAATATCTTCTTGGCCTAGGTGGACTCCGTCAGCCTCTACTTCGATTGCTATGTCAGGCCTGTCGTTAATGATAAAGGGGACTCCGAAATCTTTGGTGATCTTGCGGATTTCCCTCGAGTACTGAATTATTGTTTTCGCGTCAGCTGTCTTATCTCGAATTTGAAGCACGTCCACACCACCTTTTAGAGCCGAGACGACAAAATCTGCCAAGTCGTCTCTAAGGGGCGCGCAAAGGTATAAGTTGCGAGACGTTATATCAAACATTCGGGAGCTATCCATTAGCGGTTTTACTCTTAGCTTTCATTTCCGCTTTGTACTGGCGCACCCGGGACAGTGATTGTGCATCAGTAATGTCAGCAATTGACATGAATGTGTTTGGATCTCCAAATGGTTTTGCCGCTTCCTGCCAACCCGTAACGGAAAGTCCTAATTGCTTACCGAGCAGGGCGATGAATATTTTTGTTTTCATTTCGCCAAATCCGGGGAGCTTATTTATTCTATTTTTGAGGTCTTGGCCATCTTGAGCCAATTTCCAAATCTTGCTGGCATCATTTTGGTACTGGGATGCAACTACTGTGCATATTTCTTGAACTCTTTTGGCCATCGATGCCGGAAATCTATGCAGAGCCGGTTTTATAGCAAATATTTTTTCTAACTCTGAAGGATCAATTTCCGCTAATCGAGAGGCATCAAGCGGTTCTCCTAGCCTTTCCTGTAGAAGGTACGGGGCAATAAATGCCTTTTCGAGGGTAATTTGCTGGTCTAGGACAAGCCCAATCAGTAGTGCAAGCGGTGACTCCGCCAACAGCTGATCAGCTTGTTCATTTTGGGTTAGTACCAATTTTGTCAAAATAAACCCCCGTTGCGTCGGTCAAGAAATCTAAAGTGATTGGTTATTGCCAGATTATCTATTATTAAAACCAGCATCAGCCACCCTTGCCGCCGAAAAGATACCGGCATCAGTTTACTCCAGATGGACTCTATTATTCCGCGGATCAGAAACTAACTGAAGGCCGATTTCAAGCAGCCAGATTGATCCTGAATTCTATCAATAGGGAGTTAAGCAAGAACTCAACCGCTGGCAGTTGAAGATCGGTCAGTCGAATCACTATCTGCGATAGAGTTTCGTCTCTATCGCAGATAGGAAATGAGTATTAGTGTTTTATAGGTTGTAGCTTCTTGGATCCTGTGAGTTTGGATCGATCCCAAATGCCGATATGGCATCCTGAACCTCTTCTGCTTTGGCTTCCCCGATACTCATCAGTCCATAGAGTACTGAAACTACTATATGTTCAGCGTTTATTTCAAAGTGCTTCCGCAATGCTTCTCGGGTATCGGATCGGCCGAATCCATCGGTTCCAAGCGGGATAAAAGCTCTTTGTGGTATAAAGCGGGATACCTGATCCGGCACTGTCTTCATAAAGTCAGTTACTGCAACCACCGGGCCCTCTTCATATTTCAGCACTTCGGTTATGTATGCCTGTTTTGGAGTTGATCCAGGGTTGAGCCGGTTGTAACGCTCTACTTCCAGCCCATCTTCACGGAGATTTTTGTATGAAGTCACAGAATAAAGCGTCGCGGCAACCCCGTAGTTTTCGGCCAGTATCTCCTGTGCAGCCTTAGCCAGATGCCAGGTAGTTCCCGAAAATAAAATTACAGCTTTTCGGGCAGGCTCCGAACCATTAATCTCCGGTGCCTCCATAAATTTATAGATGCCTTTTATAACCCCGGTCTTTATCTCCTCCATTGATGCATGCTTGGGGATCGGAGGCTGAACATAGTTCTCGTTGTAAAGAGTTATGTAGTACATGCAGTCCTTGGCGGCATTACCGTACATGACATCGAATCCATCTCGAACTATGAGGCCCAGCTCGTATGCAAAGGCGGGATCATAGGCTCTTACGCTGGGAACAGTCGACGCCAGCACAAGAGAATGGCCGTCATCGTGCTGAAGTCCTTCGCCATGGAGTGTCGTTCTGCCTGCGGTAGCTCCAAGGAGGAAGCCCTTGGCTCTGGCATCATTGGCCGCCCAAATAAGGTCGCCTGTCCTTTGGAATCCAAACATGGAATAGAACAGGTACATAGGGACCATGGGCTGGCCGAAAGTTGCATAGGAAGTTCCGGCGGCAGTAAAGGAGGCCATAGAACCGGATTCGGTTATTCCCTCCTCAAGTATCTGACCGTCAACGGATTCTGTATAGGAAAGCAAAAGTCCTGCGTCAACCGGCGTATAGTTTTGTCCGAGCGATGAATATATTTTGATCTCTTTAAACAGCGCATCCAGTCCGAAGGTTCGTGCCTCGTCAGGCACAATTGGGACGATTCTTTTGCCAACAGATGGATCTCTAACCAAATTTCTGAGCATTTTGGCAAATGCCATGGTGGTGGAGACTGCCATTTTTGCAGATCCCTCAAAGAACTCAGATATTGTTTCCTCAGTGGGAGGGGCTAGAGGCTGTGAGTGAACGATTCGGGATGGCACTGGTCCGCCAAGAGCCTTTCTTCGAGTCATTAAATATTGGTATTCTGCGGATTCTGGAGATGGCTGGAAATACGGCGGGAGTTTTTCATCCAGAAGGTGTTCAGGTATCTCGTCGTGCAGCTTAAGTCTGTCACGAAGGGTAAGCAACTGCGCCTTGTTCATCTTTTTGATCTGGTGAGTGGCATTGCGGGCTTCTATTTCGGGACCGAGGGTCCACCCCTTGATAGTTTTGGCCAAGATTACAGTGGGAGTACCCTGATGTTCGGTTGCCGCTTTATATGCTGCATAAAGCTTGGAGTAATCATGTCCACCGCGTGGCAGATCTTCCAGCTCCTTATCAGTCATTTTTTCCACCATCTTGCGAAGCCGGGGATCAGGACCAAAGAAGTGCTCCCGGATATAGGCTCCGCTCTCTGTGGCATATTTTTGGAAGTCGCCGTCAAGTGTAGTATTCATCTTATTGAGTAACACACCGTCGACATCCTGGGCCAGCAGCTTGTCCCAACCGCTGCCCCAAATAACTTTTATTACATTCCAACCGGCACCTCTGAAGACGGCTTCCAGCTCCTGTATGATTTTTCCGTTTCCACGAACTGGCCCGTCAAGCCTCTGAAGATTACAGTTAACGACAAATATAAGGTTATCTAATTTTTCCCTGGCGGCCAGGGATAAAGAACCCAGAGTTTCAGGTTCATCAACTTCTCCGTCACCTACGAAACACCAGACCCTGCTGTTCGACGTTTCGGCTATATGTCGGTTTTCAAGGTATCTGTTGAATCTGGCCTGGTATATAGCATTGATCGGACCAATTCCCATTGAAACTGTTGGAAACTCCCAGAAATCGGGCATTGTTCTCGGGTGCGGATAGGAAGAAAGGCCTTCGCCAGCTACTTCCTGTCTAAAGTTGTCGAGTTGTTTTTCGCTCAGCCTTCCTTCCAGGAATGCCCTTGCATAGATCCCCGGGGATGCATGTCCCTGAATGTACACCTGGTCGCCTGCATTACCATCGGATTTTCCACGGAAGAAGTGGTTGAACCCTACTTCATATAAAGACGCCGACGATGCATATGTTGCCAAGTGGCCTCCTATGCCGTCAGACAACATGTTTGCCCTGGTCACCATTACCGCAGCATTCCATCGGATGAAGGCTCTTATACGCCGCTCCATGTAATCATCCCCAGGAAACCATGGCTCCTGTTCCGGAGGAATTGAGTTGATATATGGTGTTGAGACCGAAGCTGGAAATCCGACTTGCTGTTCTCGCGCTTTTTCGAGCAGTTTCATCAGGAGGAATGTAGCCCTGGGTCGTCCCTTGGCATCAATTACTGATGCCAATGAGTCAACCCACTCTTCGGTTTCCTGGGGGTCAGTATCTGGCAATTGATGAGAAAATCCGATGGTAATG
>JAKBSX010000473.1 GCA_021844725.1 Actinomycetes bacterium
AATCAACGGGCTGTGACAAGCAAAATTTTTCAAAAGTTTTCTGACGTGACAGCCAAATTATTACTCCCGTCTTATTTGGTTTAGGAGAAGAGGACGTGAGGTTGCTTCGATGCCGAATCAGTCTGCTATTCGTGGGTTGGTTACCATCAAGATGCTGTGTTCGTCCGGGGGCAGCTCGATCTAGGTTCGTGAATAAGGCCTGGGCCTCTCAACATAGTGTCCTCAAGCATCCCCTGACATACCTCAGCGTCCTTTCCACCTAACTGTTATTAACTTTTTTATCTCTTGGCGTAAAATTTCTGATTCTATTTTCCCCTTTTGGGCTTTCAATTTGAAACCTTCAAAGATCGATGAGCCGAGCGTAAGGCCGCCGAGAATGGGTCCAACAGTAACCCGTCGGAGGCGGCCTGGAGCGATCATGCCGCCGCTTGTCCGTCCTGCATCATCGCCCATATGAATCCGGCAAATTCGCGAGCAATTGCGGCAATGGCCACCTGGCGAGTTTTGCCCCTGTTTGCCAAGCTCCAGAATCGCTTGTGAAGGCGATTCATACAATTTATGGCTATATTGGCGCTGTGGGCATCCACCTCCGCCAAATTGGCTTTCATGACTGTACCGATAACGGGCCTTTTCATATACTGTTGAACCGACTCTATGAGCTGGGTGCGACACCTGGGGTTTCCCGCCTTGGTAATCGGGCCGCCCCTTCGCTTTTCGCCTGTTGAATTCTCTGAAGGAATAAGCCCAAGAAAAGCCATAAGCGCTCTGGGACTGGAAAACCTTCGAAAATCGGTTATCTCGGCGATTATGAGCATTGCCGCCAAGGTGCCAATACCTTTGAAGGCACGAAGTTTTTTGACACTTGGGCCATAGACCTCGGAGCGGCCGATCTGTTCGATCTGAAAATCGAGATGGCTGATCCTGGTTTCCAGATACTCAAGATGTCCGCGGAGTTCGGTGAACACGGTCTGTAGATAAGGATCCGAGAAATCTGTCTTGGAAAGCCACTGTCTATGGTTGTGAGTCCATTTGCTCTTTTTCCAATGCAGGTCCTGAGCCAGGAGAAAAGAGTTGATCTGGAGCTTCACCCTCTTCGCCGCCTCTTTCAGGGCCATGCGGCATCTAATGAGTCCGCGGACTGACTCCTCCTCCTCGCTGGGAGGGTTGACCACGGTTAATAATCCGTCGCGATAAAGTTGGGCGAGGTTTTGGGCATCCCTAAAATCGTTCTTTCTACGGTCCCCTGGTTTTTTCGGGATCAAGGAGGGCGCGACGACCTCGCATCCGTAACCCCAGGTCCTCAGTTTTCTCTGAAATACGTAGCCGCAGCTCGATGCTTCGTAGCAGACACGAAGCTCATAATCCGTGCTCAGCTTTTTCAGGTGCTTGCGGACCATTTTGTCTTCGTTCTTGAGTAAAATATCGCTGTGAAAATGTTTTTCACCTTCAATCAAAACCGCCATCGAAAGCGTATTGGAGTGGTAATCGACACCTACGTAAGCTATTCTTCTCATGAGCTGGTCCTCCTCGGGTAAAAAGTTTTGGGCTTACCCGGGTGTATAGCACACTCGGGGGACCAGCCCGTTTCATATTATCTAATTAGTGTCCATCCCTCGTCTTTGGCTATTTGACAGCATAACAAACCGCTGATCGTAAAGACTTTTCAAAAAAAACACGGTTCGCTCTCTCTTTTGTGTGATTGGCGAACCGGTCTAAATTCACACCCATTGCCTTTCCCCACAGCTCATAGTCGGCTAACCAAGGGTGGTTCATCCACCCTCGGTTACCATGGATCCGGACGTGCGCGATTGACGCATCCGGCTTCTCGTATCATGGCTTCGCTACGTAAGCAGAGTGAACGACACGTGGTCTTGGGAGAGGGTATTTTTCCAGCAGTCGGTTAAAGCGCTCCCACGTCATCTTCGCGCGCTGGGAACGTCGGGTTAAGCCACTTTCGCCAAACCTCATTCACGCTCCGATAATACCTTGGTTTATACCGCTATCGGCATGAATAGGTAATGCCGACTGCCGGATTATGCCGCGCAGGCCTTTAACCTTGGCTTATATTGCGTGGGCTCCCTGATTCTAATCACTTGGTCGGTCGGCATAATCAAAGACTCTCAAGGAATGCAAGTAAAGGGTCCGCAGGAGGGTACCGGGCCGGCGCATGGCCGGAGTCGGTGGCAAGGGCGAGGGCCCTCTCCTTGAGCTGTATGTCTGCATGCAAGTAAATTTCGGTTGTCTCCCTGGATTCATGACCAAGCCAGAGGGCAATCATGCTCAGATCCACACCACGCCGGAGCAGGTCCATGGCTGCTGAGTGCCGAATATGTGGAGCTCCCCATATCAGGCACTCACTCGCGACGACCCTGCTTCAATCGGGCGTGGACCTTCTGACGATCCAAGCGTGGCTCGGGCATGCACAGGTTGCCACCAGCCATCGCTACGCCGCAGCAGACACCGAGATGATGCGACGCGGTCTGGAAAAGGCTGCTATCCAAGGCACGGGGGCCATCGGTTTCAACCGAAGGATGCAGTCCTAAGTCTGCTTGAGAGTCTGTAGATCTTATGTGTCGCCGGCCATAGGAACAAAATCCATCGGATTAAACGCTCGGCTTCGTGCTCGCGACCGGTGATACATATCGTAGTTCGCAACATAAAAAAGGATCGACTCACAGAACTCTGCGGCACACGCTGCACAGGCCGTCAATGCCCCTGCGGAAGTCGATAGACTCCACGTAGACGAAAATGCGCATCTGTGGAGTTATCTGGATCATCGGCCACGGTCCAGAAAGCAGCTTAGCAACTGGATACACTGGGGCAGTAGAGCAGTGTCAATTTGGATTTTGAGTTCAAACCCGGCAGGGGATCGGACCTCCATGATACACTGGCCTGTCGAGAACAGCCTCTCCACTTTCAACTCCACAAACTCAGAGGGCGCTTTTCTGGACGAGCGATCACGAATCCTGCGCTTGAGTTCCTTAAAGTCCAACCTGAGTGCTTTGAATATCTGGCAGGTTGAATACGACGGGGACAGTTCTACAGCCGCTTCCCACAAGCCTTCCGGGATGCGGTCTCTCTTCTTTCGCGTGCTTCTCCATTGATCGAATAAGACGCTGGCAGCCAGCATCTTCTGCTGTGACTCTAAATTTATCTCGGGCTTCATCGGCTTTTTCCTTCCTCCTGCAAATTTTCAGCCGATCATAGACCCTTTTTTTATCTTCTTTCATGCTCGCTTGCCGGAAACTCACCGCCTTCCTCAATCGGTTCGCAAAGTTCGATTATTCTTTCAGCGAGCGCGATAGTCTTTTCACTTTCGGCTCGGATCTTTTGATTCAGTTCGATCAGTTTTTCCAGCTCGCAACGCAGGTCCTGGTCCACCTCTTTGGACAACCATCGGGTGAGTCGCGCTTCATCGCAAACTGAGCAATTCATGTTCTCTCGGATTGCTTGAATCGTAAGGGTTAACAGATGGTAAAGAGCCATATAGGACTAGTACCATGTAACAGCTATATTTTCTGATAAAGACGTCGTAATTTGACTCTGGCGTCCGCTGTCGTGAACTGCCAGACAATTTTCTTTGCGCTGTTCGTGCGGTTTCTTTCCCATGCAGCCACCTCGGCCTGCAGGGACGGCATATCTGGAATCCGACGATCAAGGCACTGCCCCTTGAGCGCGCTGAGTTCTATTTCTGCCATATTGAGCCAGCTTCCA
>JAKBSX010000474.1 GCA_021844725.1 Actinomycetes bacterium
TTCGCGATATCGCAAGCCTCAAATTATCTTCAAGTAACCTCCTGTTAGGGAGGTCTGTTAGCGCATCAAAGAGTGCCTGTCTTTCAAGCTCTTCGGTCAAACGATGTCGATCGGTCACATCCACAATCGTCCAGACGACCACCGGGTGCTCGGGTTCGCCTCCGTCGATTAGTCTCCCGTGGATGTCGACGTACTTCAGCTTGGAATCCTTGGTAAGGACGCGGAGATCCGTCAGATATCCCGAGTGGTTGCGAAATACCTCGTCGGCCAGATCACTCATGCGGCCGAACTCAATGTCGTCGGGATAAACAATCCTGGAGACCTTCCCTACGACCTCCTCGAAGCTAGAGTAACCCAGCAAATCTAAAAAGCCTTGGTTTACCTCTACGAAGACCCTCTCCGGATACCTGACCATTCCAATTGCCACCACTGCGCTGGAAAGCAGAGCCTCTCGCATGTTGCTCAGCTCTAGAATCTTAACTTCGTCCAAGTGGCGCTCGGTCACATCGACATGAGTCCAGATTATCCTCGGTCGACCATCACCCTGATCGAGGTATTCACCGGACATGTCCATCCATCCGGTAGTTCCGTCAACCCTCATATAAGGGAGATCCTTTAGGACGCTTTTATCTCCATGAAGCACCGACGTCGAAAAATCAGCGACCAGCTGGCGAGAATCATCGTCGGGAAAAAACTCACCGCCGAAATGGCCTTCCAGCTCGCTTGTCTCGGAGGCCCCGAAAATCTGCAGGGCCATTTCATTTACGTATTCGACTCTGCGCTCTGGGTAGCGAATGATACTTAAACCCACGGTCATACCATCTAATAGAGCCTGGTTGAAAGTATTCGTCGTAGCTAGCTCTAGCTCAAGCTCCTTCCTCTCGGTGGTATTGCGCATCGAAGCAATAAAGTGAGTCAGCGATCCGTCAGAATTGACCATGGGCGTGATAGCCAGCGAGTTCCAAAAAGGTACTCCATCCTTGCGATAGTTGAGAATCTCGAACTTTCCCCACTCCTTGGCGTCTAAGGTTGCCCTGATCCTTTCTATGGTTTCTGGATCACTGTGTTTGCCTTGAAGAATCCTGAGGCTCTTCCCTAGCACCTCTTCCATCTCGTATCCCGTAATACTGGTGAACGCCCCATTCACGAACAGTACAGACCCATGTTGGTCAGTAACGCAGACACCGTCCCCAAGTATTTCCAACGCTTGGCCAAGTAGCTCAACTCGATCAATCGTCGCCATCCAGCCCACACCAAATGACAGGTCATCTGCGAGTTCAACCAATAGGTCCTGAAGCTCTAGGTCAAAGACCGCTTCCGAATCGACGTATAGAGCGAGCACCGCATAGATGCTCGATGATTTGTAAATTGGTAGCACGGAGTTGTATTTCAGTCCAAACTTGCTCGCTCGAGACTTCCAGGGCTTCAAAATGCCATTCTCTTCATAATCGACGGCGAAAATTGGCTCCCTTGCACGCCAACACCTTCCAACGCTTCCCATCCCCTCTGGCCTAGTGGGGTCAATTGAAATCTCAAGTCCCTCTAGGTATCCGATCGCTGGGCCAGCGAATGCCATAAACTCGATAACTCCGGCTTCATTTGGGACCCCTACCCAAGCCAAGGATAGGTTTGCCTGGCCAACAGCGAGATTACAAAACGACGAAAACAGTTCTCGTTCACTCCTCGACTGAAAGATCAGACGAGTAGCCTCTGCACGCAAAGCATTGAACATTAGCAACCGACGCACATGCGCCGCATGGAGGGACAGCTGCTCGTTCTGACTCTTTCGAACCAGCCCCAAGAAGTAAAAGAAAACACCTAGCAGTGAAACAATCAGTACGACAATGGTGCTTTCACTGAACCTGTCACCCTCTGCGAGGTAAGAGACCGCAACGGCAAATATTGCACATGCAATGACCAGGGCCGTTGGATAACCTATCCTGGCGCCAGCCTTATCATTTGCGAGCTTGCCGTACCGACCTCTCACATTTGACATTCAACCTCGGTGACCCGAGACTGGCGAAGCAGTCTCGAAGTTAGAAACGATAAGAAACTCTAAGCAAGCAGAGCAAGCACTATTCATTGAAATACCCCAACGCAGATAGCTATCGACATAAATGCCCAAATGGTTAAGAAACACATGTCTGGAATGCAGCCAATTACATTGGCATAATGCCATTGGACAAAGCGCTATAAGAAAATTAAAGCAACTACCAACCAAACATCCACCTGGCGGAACGTTGGTAGCGCTAAAAGCCTCAGCTAAGCAAGCCCAAGGCCCCAGTCACCTTACTACCTAGCTCAAATCAATCGAGGCATAATACGAAATCAGTGCAATAAATTACACTAAACAGTATCGTTATGCTGAAGGCGAGTAGTTCACTCGAACGTAAAACTCTCTACCCAATCAGGCACCTCCGTCACCGATTGACACCCTTGCCTGGATCGATAACCGCCGGGGATAGAGACGTGCAGCAAGTCACTTTAAATCCTGCAGAACAACTCTATTTACCGCTAATAAACAGTCTTTCAAAGCCAATCAATTCTGTTGAAATTTGTGAATAGATACTCCTGCTGGCCCCCACACGATAAGTTACCTTGCTGATCGTTCAGCTAAATCTCGCAAAAGGCGCCTTCGGACCGAGATTAAACATCCGCAATATCTAATCAGACCCAGGACTATTTTCATAAATTACAAGCAGCTCTAACAGTAGTCCTATTTAGCGTTACATAAACGATTACGATCATTTCAGGACGTACGTTACTGTATGCTCCAGATAGCCAACTAATCCAGACCTAATAGTGAAATGCCAGCAAACATTGACTTGCCACCGATATATCCGACAGCTCCTCCAGTATGGACATCTATTAAAAATGGACTGTAGGGAAAGTGCCCCCGGCCTTGTCGTGGAGGCCGTAGGGCCCACCGGGGCGGGGCACAAGATGCTCTAAACGTTTAGCCACGTACTCCTCGATGATTCAAACCGTGCGACGTCGGCCGCAGCGATGAAGTATGAGTTAGTCCATGGCGCTAGCGAGTCAGTGACAAAGACCTGGATACTCATCCCGCAGGAGCCTCATATCGCAATCCACCGAGACGATCGACCCTTGACCTCTTTGACGAGACGATCGATGCCATAGCTACTACTGCTACCAACGTGCAGATGCAGGTTATCAAAGAATGGTCGGTTCTTCAGTTTGCCAGGCCCCTCGACGGAGGTACGTATGGGTAATGATTTCCCTGAGCGGTGTGTCGGAATAGTCATCTCATTGTCGTCGTAAATCCGGTCCGGTCAAGTCCCTTGCGATCCGAGCGGTCTTTTCTACGCATCTACCAAGACAAAGTCGGTGATTGGTGGGCTAGCTACGTCGTTCAGGTGAACCACGAGTCACTCCCCAAGAACCGACGGGTGATTTGGCGGGTGATTTGGCGGGTGATTGAGATTGACTGGGGAGTGAATGAGATAGCCACCGCAACCGACGATGCCTACGACTACTTCCCTCATCCTGAAAGAGGGAAATCAGCCCAGGCACTTCTTGGTCGTTATCAGCGCCAGATGGCCCGACGTAGACCCAAACGAGGACAACTGATATGCCCCGGGAATAGTGGAGACTCCTAGTCTTGAGAGATGGAGTATCTATGGCAATGGTAAAGAGGTACTCGCCCGAGGTTCGTGACCGAGCAATACGTATGGTCACCGATCATCGGGGTG
>JAKBSX010000475.1 GCA_021844725.1 Actinomycetes bacterium
ATCGACAGCACGGCATTCTTCCTGATCCAACGAGCAGCATTTCCTGCGGTACCAGCCAACCTAACTAACCTCCCAGGTGAGAATCTCAAGAAGCCGCAACTTCGAGCGACAAACCGAACAAAGTGTATCGAAACGCACCAACAAGATCGCATCCTAGCACGTGTCGTTTGATTGTCAAACAATCGACTTGATATATTTGCTTAATCGTTTCTATTGCTTTCACTCTATCAGTAGTCCTTTTTCAAGCAAAATGGCCGAAATTAACTACCCGACGAATCAAATAACTGCTCCTGGAGGAATTCCACGCCTGCAATTAGGTTTCTCAACATCGGCGATTCATGTCAATGACTCACCGAACTTAGGCAACGCAAGCTCGCCTATATGAGATCTCCAGATGCAGTTCCACATGACAACTAAGAGATAATGGAAATGCCCTCTAACGGTCACCTCAACTGGCCATGAGAACCGCCTACTAGATATCTCTCCAAATGAAAAGTTATGTTATCTTTGCAAAAACTAGATTTATTGAGCACTGTCAGCTACAAGGTCGAATAGCAAGATAATTCTCTCGGTAGGGTATTTATGTAGCTTCTGCATCAAATTGAACCTACCTGCTCACCACGCGAAGCACTCGGGATCTAAACAGGGCAAATTGATAGCTAAAACAGGACGATTATCTCATGACTATTGGATGAACTTCTGGGTGGCAAAGCATGCTCACTAGCATGCAGACTTACCCCACACTGGCAGGCAGGCAGGCAGAGGAAGCTAACTCGACCATGCCGCCCTCACGGGCGGAGCTCAATTTCGACAAAGTCAGCCAACCGAACATCAGTGTTCAGCAGAAAGGCTCATTGATTATTAGATTCTCAATATACCAAGCTAGCTACTAACTTATGATTCTTTCACTTTCCGTCTAGCAATTGACGTAAGGACAATTGTCGCAATCCCGGCCAGGAACACAGCAAGTGAAAAGAGGTCACCGGCGAGCGAGGTAAATGCCGGTACGAAATTTCCTTGGTAACTACCCCTCCCTAAATACCAGGCCATAGTCCCTGATGCAGTCTCTACCGGCGAGATATTGCCTATCTTCCAACCAGAATCATACGGTATGGCTATGTTGACCCACCCCGGTGAATTGGAGCTGACCTCGAACTGCGTAGACGAGGTCAGCTTTATGGTTGCTTCAGGTATCGTGCCAAGCGATCCATCACCTGCGGCAACCTTCTGCCCAGATTCGATCGGATAAAGGTGCCCAAGAACAACGGTCTGATTATCCAATTTATACAATCGTGCAAGAGCAATCAATTGGCTCAGGTTACTAACCGAAGTGGTCGCCGGTGACTCATAGGCCATCCCCTTGAAGTCTCTATTCAAAAACAGCTCAACGGAGCCGGAGCTATAGACGAGCCTCATATCATGCTGGTGAGTTAGCCAACTGTACTTCTTCCAGTCCACGGTTTTGAAGAGTGCTAAGTATTGAACTCCAAGTGGTTTCAGCAAAGCTCCAAAGTCAGTCATCTCCCCACCCTTGGGCAGGATATAGTCCAGATAAGCCTGCCTCTCTGAAGTCGACGTGGTGAAGATGTTAGGCAATTCGACATTGCCACCGACGATAT
This sequence comes from Actinomycetes bacterium, assembly GCA_021844725.1. The sequence goes on from JAKBSX010000475.1 coordinate 1,620, forward strand.
CATTGCCGCCAAAGAACTGGCTAGCGGGATTCGCAATTACCCGATGTCCCGTGAAAGGGAAAGCGAGGTACATGTGCCAAGGAAGTGCCAACAGGGCTCCTTGCCTGTCATTTACCATTGAGCGCACCGAGTACCAAGACTTTGGATAGTGACTGGTCTGTACCTGACCGGAAAGTCCCCAGAACATCAACGGCTGATAGATAATCGGTAGTGCCAGGATGACGATGAAGAGTAGTTTCTGCACCCTGCCGTCTCTCATGGCTTGCTTCAGCCCTCCGATACCCATCCCAAAGCCAAGCGCCAAAACCATGGCCCATAACATCAAAAACTTCTGGGGCTCCCTCATGACTACAAAGAAGGGAACGTGGAGGTATGCGAAACGAAACACGGAACCCGTAGGCCCTTGATCTCCCATCGCCAAAAGAATGCCAAGTATCCCACAGAGCAGGATGAAAAGGAGATTCCGCCTTGTCCAAGTGCTAGTCGAAAACGAGGATCGTCTTTTGATGGCTCCATAGAATCCACTACCAGCTACGACGAGAATTCCAAGTAGCACGAGTGGCCAGCCAGTTATAAGGTTCTTAGCAAGTGCCGGCCCAAGGCGCCAGAACCCATATAAGCCGACGACGTTCGCTAAAAGTCCAAGGTGGGGGTCGGATAGCGTCCGATAAGCGATCAGATTGTTGATCCCTATTCGCTGATCGATTCCTCCTGCTCTTGCGTCAATGACTATGTACAGGTTGGTCAGGACCACAAAACCTACGGCTACCAGCAGGCTCTTGGTGACCTTCCAAGTAGTCAAATTTAAGACCAAGAAGAGCCCCAGTGGTATCCCAAAGATCCAAAGAAAGTGAGGGCTACAGCCGATCAGAACCGTCCACCAGATCCCCAAGCTAAGTCCGCTAAACCGCCTATCTGATGATGGGATCCTCAACAGTGACGAGAATGCAAATGGAAGTAGCGCGTAGCCGAGGAGCAAGCCTAAGTGGCCGACGAAGATCCGGTCGTAGACGAACGGATTGATGCAGTAAAGCAGTGCCCCAGCTAGTTTTCCTAATTTCTCGCCGGGTATGAGTCGTCCAATGGCAACCGATGCAATTGGAAAGAAGATGAAGACCGGGACCACGGATCCAAATGAACCGAATGCCTTCAAAATCAGACTCGCAAAGAATCCAAACGGATAACCCGATACGAGCCCGCCATGCAGGCCGAGGAGTTGGCTTGGAAAAAGCGCTCCGGATTGGGCGGTAGAGAAGTCCAAAAGGAGGAGTCTGCCCCCATTCAACCACGGAGCACAAACTGCCACCGAAAGGAGGATCCCTAATGAGAAATTAGGGTATTTCAAAACCAAAGCCCAGAAGCGACTAAAAAGTCTAAGAACGTTCGGCCTCAGAGGCTCTCTCCCTTGGCCGCCTGAGTTTGGCAGGTCTCTGACTTCTGGTGGTGTAACACTAGCCACGGATCAACTGCCAAAAATACCAAGTAGTCCAGCTATTCATTTTCGAGTCGCTTCAAAGATCGAATCCGACATTATCTCCCTCAAAAATGAATGTCCTCGTGACTTGATCCAAGAATAGTCAACCTTCTCCAACCGGTGCTTTCCACTTCGCCTATTGTGCTAGATGACAAAACAGCTCCCATGGTAGTTTTGTAGGGCTCATACGGCAAGCAAACTTCATTCCTCATGGAAGCCCGATTGCCTAAGTGACAGAATGATCGGCGAGACTATCGAGGTCGCAAGTACCGCACTGACACCCCCGAGATATGTCGCCTGAGTTACAATACCCGCCCCTATTCCTGCGAGCAAAACCACTAGGGTGACTTCTCCCCTCGGTAAGAGCGAGGCGGTAAATATGAGCCAGTCACTGACCGCCCGTCGCCCAGCAAAGACAACAATAAGGCGAGACACAACCACGCCAACGATCACCGCGAGAAAGCTAAGTAGAGCGTCTGTTCCAGGATGAGACACCCTCGCGGAATCTCCGGCTAAAAAGAAGAAGAGGGGTGAGAGGTACTCCGTACCCTTCCAGAGTCCCTTTACGGCCGACCAGTCGGAGGATACGCCAAACATAGCTAGAGCGGTGCCAA
>JAKBSX010000476.1 GCA_021844725.1 Actinomycetes bacterium
ACGCAAACCGCGTCTACTCCAGTTTCCTCCAAAAGCTCAAGCTTCTGGCCCAAATCACTAAGTAATAAAGGGGCAGACTCAGGGCGAACCACTTTAGCCGGATGACGATCAAAAGTCACTACAACCGACTCCGCTCCAATCTCCTTGGAAATCTCAATCGTCTTTGAAATTAAATACCTGTGTCCAATATGTACGCCGTCGTAGGCGCCAATCGTCACCGCGGTACCAGCTGGAAAACTAACGTCACTCGAATCGTAATAAAGCTTCATCAACGGAAAACCTAGTTGATGAGCGGCAAGATAACGCCCGCCTTATAGATTTGCCCTGATTCCCGCTTATAAAGACCGACAACCTGCTCCCACATTGTCAATTCACCCCTGGTCTTGTCGAAAACTATAACCTCGTCACCGAGACCACTATCAAATTCAACTTTCATCCCGTTTTTCACCTTCGCCAATTGTTCTCCAGAAATTCCTATCGTATCGATTCCTATGAAGGCGTCGATAGGAGCAAGTACCGTCGAAGGTTGGATATTTTCCAAGGATACAGCCTGCTCTACGCTAAAGTCACCGGAGCTGACCCTTCTGAGATTACGCAGATAGGCACCACCACCTAGCGCCACGCCCAAATCATGGGCTATCGAGCGTATATAGGTTCCTGGACCGCAAACCACGCTTATTTGAATCGTAGCCGAATCTATGACCCGATACCCAAAGCTACTGACATGAACCTTTCGGGCCTTGATCACAACATCTTCCGAATCTCTATGATATTGGTAAAGACGCTTACCTTTAACTTTTAGAGCTGAAACAATGGGTGGATATTGAAGTATGTCGCCGCGGAACCTGTCCACCACGCTGTCCAGCAGTTCTTCGGTCACTGCCGGCATATCATAACGCGCCACAACTTTACCAGTGGAGTCATAGCTGTCGGTTTCAGTCCCAAAAACCACTTCACCCACATAAGATTTGGGCTTTTCCTGATATAAATCGATTAGCCGAGTTATATTACCAATCGCCACAATTAAAAGTCCAGTTGCTTCCGGGTCAAGCGTTCCAGCGTGCCCAACTCTTCTTAGGCCAAAAACCCTTCTTACCCTTGCCACAACATCGTGAGAGGTCATTCCCGCCGGCTTATCGATTAGAAGTACTCCCCGTTGAGGCATCACTTCCATGTTCTGATCCTCAAACTTACAAATCATACTTATGAGGGGTGATCCTTCGGAGAATTTCCTCAATCCGATCACCGTTCGCCACACCACCATCTTGGACAAAACGAAGTTGCGGTGTTCTCTTTAGGTGAACTTGGGACGCTATTTGACCCTGAATCTTTGTTCTCAGCTTCTCAAGCGAACTCAAATGACTGTCACTCAAATTTGAAATAAATACAGTGGCCGAGGAAAGATTCGGCTCAGTCTCCACAGCAGTGACAGTAATTAGCTCCAAAAAATTATCTTCGTCTGCAATTCTCTCGATGGCCTCGGCAACAATCTCCCTTAGAAGTTCGTTTACCCTGGCAACCCTCGGATAATTTGGCGCATTCCTCTTATTGCTTCTCCGAGAAACCGACATCTTAGTAATCCCACCTTTATTCAGACATAACCAGTTATAACTGGTTATGTCCTTGGTATCTCGCGTTCCTCAAAAGTTTCAATTATGTCACCAGGTCTCAGATCCTGGAAGTCCGATAGTCCAATTCCGCATTCAAATCCAGATTGAACCTCTCGAGCATCATCCTTGAACCGACGCAATGAAGTCACCGTTCCCTTCCAGATAACCACACCGTCGCGCAAGAAGCGGACCTTTGACCCTCTTGTTATAACACCGTTGAGAACGTAACAACCTGCTACAGCGCCAATTCTCGGAACCTTGAAAACCTCTCTCACTTCGGCATCACCGGTTACAACTTCTTCATACTCAGGCGCTAGCATACCCACCATGGCTGATTCAATATCTTCAATCACCTTGTAGATAATTTCATATGTTCTAATCTCGACATCCTGAGATTCCGCTAGATCCCTGGCACGCCTGTCCGGACGAACGTTGAAAGCTATAATCGTTGCGTTAGATGCGGTCGCCAGAACTACATCGTTCTCAGTAACCCCTCCAACGGCTCTGTGTATGAAAGCCAGCTTTACTTCGGGACGCTCAAGCTTCTTAAGCGACTCAACGATAGCTTCGAGAGAACCTTGAACATCTGCCTTCACAATCAGGTTCAGAGTTGCCGTTTCACCCCGTTGGATCTGTTCAAAAAGATCTTCAAGTTTTGCCCCAGGGGTAGCGGCGGCAAGATTAGCATATCCAGCCATTCGCATACGCTGCTCTCTGGCCTCACCAATAGTCCGGGAGGTAGATAGATCCACGGTGCTTCTGAATTCATCACCAGCGGAAGGAACCTCAGAGAATCCCAGAACCTGCACTGGCATCGCTGGTCCAGCCTCGGTGACATTTTTCCCGTTGTAATCAATCAACGCCTTCACTCGACCCCAGGCTGGGCCGGCTACTACGGGATCGCCAATGCGCAGTGTGCCTCGCAAAACTATAACGGTAGCTACCGGACCACGTCCTATATCAAGATTTGCCTCCAATACAACGCCTCGGGCCCTTCCTTCAGGTGTTGACGACAACTCCATGATCTCTGCCAACACAGCCAGTTGCTCTAAAAGATCACTGATTCCAATGTTCTGAAGTGCAGAAATCTCCACCATTATTGTGTCACCGCCCCAGGCCTCTGGGACAAGGCCAAGCTCGGATAACTGCTGCTGAACTCGGGTTGGGTCGGCATTCTCCCTATCGATTTTATTTATTGCCACCACAATTGGCACATCAGCAGCTTTGGCGTGGTTGATTGCTTCGATCGTCTGCGGCATAACTCCATCATCTGCCGCTACAACCAAAACAACTATATCGGTGACCTCGGCACCACGAGCCCTCATAGCCGTGAATGCTTCGTGACCCGGGGTGTCAATAAACGTAACATAGCGACCGTTTACTTCAACTTTATAAGCACCAATATGTTGAGTAATCCCACCTGCTTCGCCAGCGACGACATTTGCTTCTCTAATCCGGTCGAGTAACTTTGTCTTACCATGGTCCACGTGTCCCATAACGGTGACAATCGGAGGTCTCGGCACCAACTCGTAAAGACTGTCCTCATCGGTGTCATCGAAATATTTAGCCTGCAGCTCAGCTTCCTGCTCCTGCCCGGATCAACGAGCTTTACAGTAGCCCCCAGCTCAGCAGCAAATAATTCAATCATGTCGTCAGACAGGGACTGCGTTGCGGTTACTGCCTCGCCTTGCAAAAATAAGAACCTTACTACATCGCCCGCAGTTCGATTAAATTTAGGACCCACTTCCTGAGCAGAGCTACCCCTCTCGATGATTATCTCACCTTCGGGCACAGGTGCATTGGAGGCGACGTATGCAGTGAGCTGCGTGGGCTCCAACTCTTCTACATTACGACGACGCCTTTTTTTAGATTGTTTCTGTGGAGCCCTTCCTCTACCGGGAGCACCCCTCGGAACCGACGGGGGTGGAGTAGCTGCGCTGGGCCGAGTAGCATATCCGCCACCCTGACGAGATGGGCCCGCACTTCCTCCTGCTCCTGCAGTCCTGTTGCCAAAACCTCCGCCTTGTCCTTGACCCTGACGGGGAGGGAATCCACCGCCACCTTGTCTAGGCGTAAAGTTATTCCGTTCTGCTCC
>JAKBSX010000477.1 GCA_021844725.1 Actinomycetes bacterium
AAGAATAAAATAACACCGTAAGCGTGCGATCACTTGTTTAGCTACCTATTCAGGGATAAGAACATAACTGCTATGTCATCCCATGTGTTCACCTTGCTATATTCAAAGGACAGCTTCATGTGATTCCTTTCGAATTCTGCCAAGGAACGCCTCAGCGCGTCTGCTGCATCACTTATATCATGCACGACCTCAATTCCTGGAAAATCTTTTGCACAGCCAGCTGGAGAGGATATGACTTTGAGGCCAGCGGACATGGCTTCGTAACGGGCCAGATTAAAACTCTCCGCATCTGACAGCGTTATAAAAACCGATGCCCTCGCCATCCAATCCTCGATTGCTTCATACTCTAGTTCCCCCTCGAATTTTACTTTACTGGCTAATCCAGCGGTGGTGGTATAGTCCACGAGTTTTTGAAAATAATCCTTGTCCTGCACCATTCCTATCTGGATGAATTTCCATGAAGGGAATTCCCTGTTCACTTCATTGAATACTTTGAGGCTACCCATTATATTCTTGTATTCGGCTATTCTGGCGACGCATAAAACTATTTTTTCCCTTACCTCCTTGTTTATCGTCTTGTTGGAGTAACTCGGATATATGCCCACAGGTACCAATTTCAATCTGTTTGGTTTACAGATCATTTTGGAAACTTTTTCGATTGCGCAAGAAGTCTCAACGGTTATCCAATCAAACATTGCGCTAGCTATTTTAAGATTGGCAAAAAACAATAATTTTCTAATCCTCCCTTGGGTTCGTACCTCTCCATCCCAATCGAGTCTTAGTATCGATTTGGTTTTTAGTCCTAGGATGGGACTGAGTAGTTTCAATAAGACACCCTCGATCGAAGGTATGAACCCAACATTCCAAACTAGGATAACATTCGGCCTATCTCTTATCAATTCTCTCACGAAGGCTATTGTCTCAGAAAAATGGTTTGAGATACTGTTTATCTCGGTATTGCCAGTCTCGACTATTTCAAACTCAACTGCTCCTGTGTTCTCCTTCATTTTGCCGATGAGGAGTTTGGTTGAGATGCCATTGTCAACAAAGCCTTTAGCTGTACCACCTTGATCTCTGAGGTGATGACGCGGGTTGAATTCCATGAATGGTACATGCAAAATCGCGAGCCTTTCTTCCGGTGAGTTCACTTGCACGAAATTCTTCTCCTGTATGTGACATAAAGTGCAGCTCCAATAATGGATGCCAATGGGATGTAAATGGAGTAAACATAGAAATCAAATGGAAAGAAAGAAACAACTACCGTCCCATTTCTATCCCCGATTATGCCAGTTTCAAGGCCGTTGAAAAGAGGAATCGCTCTGTAATTCCTTGTCGATGTGTCAAAGGTTGAGAAATAGCTATTGTAGATCACCACAACACTATCGGTCTTCTTCACCTCAAGACCGCTGTTCAGAAGATATATAGTCCCGGGTCGGGCAGATGATATTGAGATCCCCTTTGTTAAATTGGACAAAGAAATCAAGGTAACTCCCTTGTCCTTGAGTTCCGTCAGTGTCCTGTTTATGAATGAGGAAAGTTCACCGTTTGGACCATATATAATCGATTGTATTGAGTTATAGCTCTTTACCGACTTGACTTGGACTCTATTTGCGCCTTCATGGAGGAATAACCTAGCCGCCTTCCACTCGAAATGGCTTGAATAGTTTGAACTCGTCGGCAGTAAAGTGGTATTGAAAAACGTTGTGCTCCCATTGGAAATAATGCCTATCTTACCACCTTTTGTACTTATCAGTAAGTCGAGCCAGAGGGTGTATGGCCCAGTCTTGTTGACATTGAGCGACATGTTGAATGAATGAGTTCCATTTGTTACTATCTCTGGAGATACAGATGAAAAAATCATATGGGCTCCATCAACTCTGAAGCTATTGACCCAAGTTTGGTTGATGTTCCAAGCAGAAGATTGAACAACAGTGTCAGGTTCAATTATGGATAAATTCCGATCTGAATACGCAAGGTCGTACAACTGGCCATTTTGATAGAAAATCTGCTTCACATATGGCATGATTGTAAACAGACCAATTGTTGATAACTGGGGATAGAAAACAGGGGCAAGACCTGATAAATTGACACCATGGGCTGCAAGAGTCTCAGCAGCGCTGTAATTTCCTAAAATTACTGAAAGCCCGGAAACTGACACTGAGTCTGCGTTACAAAATTCATTTCTATATATTGCGTAATTGGCAGTTTCGCGAATTTCATTGACACCGATCTGATATTTCATTAGATGAGAGGCATTCACATTATTTGACCAAGGCATGAACATACCACCATCAGAAAGCGAATTACTATTGTATAAGACAACGAAAAGACTAATGCCCAAGACAGAGAGCAAATCACCGATGTAGTGTGTCTGATTGGTATAGAAGAGATAATATGCCCACAATGCATAATAATTTGATTGTAGTGGGGGTGCAGCATAATTGGGGACACCATATGTCTTGTATGGAATCATATTGAAGAAGGGGCTATTGAATCCGTCTGATGGTGAATCGTGCAGATATAGAAGGTTGTCCGGATTGAAAAAGGCTACGCCTGTGTAGTTATTACTCGAATACTGTTTGAGCGTCTTCGGAAGCTGGTAATAACCCGTTGGTAGATTGATTGACCTAACGTAGCTATTGGAATAGTATTGTTGGGTTACCGCCGGTGCAAAAGAAAGTGCCACCAGTGAGAGTACAACAATAATTACAGTAATTTTGTACCTCGCGCTGAAGTTTTTCAAGTTTTTACTAAGTAAGTAGTACAAATTTCCCGATCGGTATTCAACTGCGATACTCTTTCTGAAATCAGATAGCAAATTCAACGCAAAACCCAATTGCAGCGCGTATAAAGGTGATATGAGTATCCAGTCCCAATAGTATGAAGTGTTGAGTGCTTGATATCCCGGTAAGTGAAGGAACAACCAGACAGTTATGGGTGCGATAGGACTTTTGGCGTCAGATCCTATCAATGAAAACAAAACAATGAGAATGGATACGCACACTGCTTTTCGATCTCTGCTTAATAGTGGGAACAGGGCGAGCAGAAATATCAGTAGCGCATCGTAACAATATAGCCAGCCGATCTCGGCAAATTGGCCAAATGAGTTCTGCATTATTGATATCGGAACGAATGGGGAATACCCCTGAAGTAAAAGCAAATTTGCCATATTTTCGCTAAATACCTGGTAGTTGGATAGGGTAGGCGCATATAGGGAAGAGGGAAGCAGATCATAACCGCTATTAATGAATGGCCAAATTAGAGACAATGAAACAGGCAAGAGTAGAAGAATGGGCGCCACTTCATAGATGAAAAGAGTAATGCTACGACCCCTTAGGATTCTGAAGAACCTATATGCCAATATTACACTGTATAAGACCAGTCCAAGAACAAAAGCTTGAAAGAATGGGGAAACCAAAAGCAGAAACATTATGGAAATCAAGAGATATATTTCACAATTTCGACCTTGCCTGACATATCCGATGAGGAATGAGAGACTTAGGAAAAGGAAGGCAACCTGTTCCATTTGGCCCGTATCTCCATATGCAATCAAATGAACTTGAAATGGATTCAATACTGCGAAGAGTGTAGCTACAGTCCTTGGAATCAGTTTCTGGGTAAACCTTCCCATTAGTATGAAAAACGAATAGCTCATTACAAGTGCCAGCGAGAGAATGTATAATCTCACAGCGACTAGTGCGGGC
>JAKBSX010000478.1 GCA_021844725.1 Actinomycetes bacterium
ATGGTCTCGAACGGTCGGGTAGCTGGTGTACGAACCGAACAGGGAGATATCGAAGCTGAATATGTGGTAAATGCCACTGGCATGTGGGGCCGCCAATTAGCCGCACAAGTGGGCGTCGAAGTCCCCTTGCAAGCAATGGCTCATTACTACGTTATCACTGATGGAATGCCCGAATCAGGCTGCGCACCTGCGACCGTCAGGGTTGGCGACGACTACTTTTACGCAAAAGAAGAGGCGGGAGGCTTGATGATCGGCTTCTTCGAACCGGGAAGCTACCCATGGTCGTCCAGTGGAATCCCAGAGGGACCATCGTATATTCGACTTCCTGAAGATTGGGAACACCTTAGCCCATTTTACGAGAGGGCAGTTAAGCGCATACCGGTACTAGCCGAACTCGGAATCAAATTGCATTTCTGTGGACCTGAGAGCTTTACGCCAGATGGTCAATTTCATCTTGGCGAGGCACCTCGCCTACGGAACTACTTTATCGGCGCAGGATTTAACTCTATCGGTCTGATGTCCGGGCCTGGAGCCGGATCAGTCTTGGCCGATCTCATAGTCGATGGTCGCACTCCTGTCGACATCCCCGAAACAGACCCAGCGAGGGTCCAGAGCCATGAAGTTAATCGCCGATTTCTCGAAAAACGAGCTGCTGAAACCCTAGATATTTACTACGATACGCACTGGCCTTTTGAACAGCGGCAAAGTGCCAGGCCATTGCGGGTCAGCCCGTTACACGACCGAGTGTCGCAAGCGGGTGCGGTATTTGGAGAGTTAGTCGGTTGGGAGAGGGCAAATTGGTATGCCCCCAATGGCATTGCCAAGAAATACGAGTATTCCTTCGGACGCCAAAACTGGTTTGAGTACTCGGCCGATGAACACCTTTCAGTGCGAGAAGGAGTGGCACTCTTCGACCAATCCTCGTTCGGCAAGATACTGGTCCAGGGCCGGGATGCAACTAAGTTACTGAATCGACTCTCCGTTGCCAACGTTGACCGGGAACCCGGAACAATTATCTACACGCAATGGCTCAATCAGTTCGGCGGAATCGAAGCTGACGTGACGGTTACCCGAATAAACCATGACCGATTTCTCGTGTTGACTGGCCCTACAACGGTCCTTCACGATTTGGCCTGGCTCGAGACTCATGTCGGACCGGAGGAGTTCGTGACCGCAACAGATGTCACCTGCGGGCTTGCGATGCTCGCGATTATGGGACCAGACTCACGACGGTTTTTACGAGAACTCACCGACTGCGATCTGTCCAATGACTCATTCCCATTCGGCACCTCGAAAGATATAGACCTTGGTTATAGCTTTGTGCGAGCCACTCGAATAACTTATGTGGGTGAATTGGGGTGGGAGTTACTCATTCCGACTGACATTGCCATCCACATATACGACGTTATTGTAGGCGCAGGGTCCGGCTTTGGGCTGAAACACGCAGGATATCATGCGTTAAATTCGCTGAGAATGGAAAAGGCATATCGCTCTTGGGGACATGATATCTCCTCCTTCGATACTCCGCTAGAGGCTGGCCTCGGCTGGGCAATCAGCTGGGACAAACCCGGGGGCTTCATCGGTCTGGAAGCCATTTCTCACCAGCGAGAGGTTGGCATAAAGAGACGGCTGGTGCAATTCCTTCTAAAGGATCCTTCAAAGATACTCATACATGACGAACCAATCTACAAAGAAGGTAATCATGTAGGCCGAGTTGCGTCGTCAATGTACGGACATACCCTCGGTGGAAGTGTAGCGCTTGGATGGGTCACTGGTCCATCCCTCGACATAGAACGGAGCTGGTTTGAGAGCGGGCACTTTGAGATCGAGCTAGCCGGCGAGCGCATTCCTGCAGAAGCCTCACTTCGTCCAATGTATGATCCGAAAAATGAAAGGCCGCGTAGTTGAGTCTAAATTTTGATCACGGCTGCATCGGTAGATGGCATTGTATAGAAATCGGCACCTTGGTTGAAGGCTCGGCACTTAGATCCGACTTAATCTCCTCGCTATCGCCAGGAATCTTCAATCTGGTTGCTAGAGCTAGGGCGGTCACAAACAGAACCGGCTTGCTGACACCCAAGAACCATTTCGGAGATCGAGATGACAACGATAATTGTGCTTTCCCAGCGGCAATTCGAACGATTACCGCCTCGCCTTCCTGCCGCCTATTCGGTCCACACAGACCTAGATTCACAGCAAAAAGGCTAGAGCGGACTGCCACAAAGGACAAAATATGGCTCTCAGCACTCAAACAGATGAATTTCTCCAACCCCGGTATTGCAAAGCCTATAATCAATGGCCTTCAGTGGCGCGAAAACGTCGAGTTCAAACTCACTGTTCGCCAAACTCCTTTGACCGATTGGCGAACAGTGGTAGCTCGTGATTTATACGGCACACTGCAGTTCCCTAGGGCAATTTGATGGCCCACGAGACTTTGCAAATGAAAATCTACTCTATCGGTATCGTTACGTCTACTCATGGAAACTTCTATTCTTTTGATCTACAAAGGGGGCATCTTGGCCGCTGAAACTTCATCTCTGTCTCGGTCTGACTGCGTCCTCACGATCTCGTGCCAGGACGGTCCAGGCATCGTCTACGCTATTTCGAAATTCCTTGTAGAAAATGATTGCAATATCGTGGAGAGTCAGCAATTTGGAGATCGAATTGCTGGCAAGTTCTTCATGCGCGTCCAATTCGAACCACTAAGTAGTTCTGGGCTTGACGTTGAGTGTCTCCGAGACGACTTCGCTGCGGTCGCCACGCCATTCCAGATGTCTTGGCGACTTTCAGTGGCTTCAGAAAAGCCACGTGTTCTAATCATGGTAAGTAAGGTGGGTCACTGTCTAAATGATCTTCTTTTTCGATCTACCACCGGTGTTCTACACGCAGAGATACCTGCCATCGTCTCTAACCACCCTGACCTTGGCACCCTTGCTGAAAACTATGGCATACCGTTCTATCATCTTCCAGTTACAGAGTCCACGAAGTCGGTCGCCGAAAGCATGCTCATTCAGCTTGTTGAAGATTTCAAAATTGACCTCGTCGTGCTCGCCCGCTACATGCAGATCTTCTCAGCCGATCTCTGCGCATACCTCGAGGGTAAGGCGATCAATATACATCATTCGGTGTTGCCGAGCTTCAAAGGTGCACGCCCATACCATCAGGCTCACCATCGAGGTGTCAAACTTATCGGAGCCACCGCTCATTATGTAACTCCAGACCTCGATGAGGGGCCCATTATCGAGCAAGAGGTGGCACGGGTTGACCACTCAATGACGGCCGAAGAGGTGACTGCACTGGGTCGCGACACTGAAAGTCTGGCCCTGGCGCATGCGGTTCGCTGGCATATCGAGAATCGAGTACTTCTCAACGGTACTCGTACGGTTGTATTCCGCTGATTTTCGGAGGGAGATGCTACTTGGCCTGTAGGCAACTATCCCCTCTTTCCCAATCTGGCGATTCGTCCAGTGCCTATTCAGTAGCATCCGGATCGGGAATTACAGCCAAAATTCGATATGGACACTCCATTTCAATTTAGATTGCTGCGCTTATTTGAGATGCTGACCAGGACTTATCCACGAGGTGGCAGAGGTAACCGGTAGGGCATTCCTGCACGGTTCTAATCAGAAATTTGACCAAGAAAGAAGAAATTAGATGACGACTCAAATCTTAAATCACTGGATAGACGGCA
>JAKBSX010000479.1 GCA_021844725.1 Actinomycetes bacterium
GGATTGCGTCATTGTCTACTGGATTTACTCGTAACGGGGTTAGTGCATACGCCTTGGAATTATGCATAATGATCAGCTCTTTTTCAGAAGTTATACGTTGCACGATATTTTCACTTATTTCAGATATGCGATACCTTTTGGACAACCTGTTTATAATCTCGTCTCTAGGCAGCGGAGTTTTAAAACAGCGATGGATTGGACGTATTTCGGCTTCCAGCGCTCCCAGGTTAGTGACAAAACTTAGAAGCCTCACAACTGTCCCAGCTTTGGAGTTGGTTAGTTTCTTCAAAGCTCTAGCGATTCTGTGATGCCCGTCGGCGATGATTAATTGCGACGACTCCACCGAAGATTTAAGGTGTTCCATGAGGCCGGGATCAAGCACTTGCCATATCCGGTGTTCGACTTGTTGGGTATCGGTAACCGTTACAAGTGGTGAATGCTCAAGTTGAACAGGGATTTGGAGGCTGTTTTGCATAGCTATTGCCCAAATTGGACCCGAGCCCGGTCTGCCAATGAGGGTACCGACATCATCTGCAGTAAGTTCAGTTCCCGGTTTGATGGTTTGTTCGTGGGCCAAGATATGGTCATACCTGATCCGTGCGGGATCATCTAAATTTAGGGATGAGCCTTCCAGGTCATGGCTTGTCAGTTCAAGCATTCCGTAGATTCCTTCCACGGTCCTTTTTTGCTTTTCCCGGTCGCTGTAGGTCATTCTGTATATGTAGTAACCTGTAGTGGTATCCCGTACAATTTCAAGTGGGTTCGTGGCGACAGGAGGAAACATGAGTTTGTCTGGACTGACAAACTCAGGATTATAGCGATATGATGCTAGCGGTACGAATCTGTGCACTTATACAAACTTCTGAGTTATTTTCGAATTATAACTAGGAAGCTAGCAGGGTAGCGGCAAAATTAAGCAGTGGAGATGATTTGAACTGGATTTTGGATTTAGATGGTGTTGTTTGGCGCGGAAATGAAGCTATAGATGGATCGGTGGATGCTATCGCACGCCTGCATGAAGCGGGTCAGAAGATATATTTTGTTACCAATAATTCACTGTTGACGGTTTCGCAGTACGTAAAAAAGATGGCGTCATTCGAAATTGAAGCTACTGAGGATCAGATTATAACCTCAGCTATGGCGGCAGCTTCGCTGCTTGATCCCTCATGGAGAGTGTATTTGATAGGTGGCGGAGGATTGAAGGAGGCAGTTGAAAATCGAGGGGTGACAATTGCTGAGAATTATACGGGCGTTGATGCAGTTGTACTTGGCTGGGACCCTGAGATCAATTTCGAAAAAATGTCAAATGCCATGACTGCGATTAGGTCGGGAGCAAAATATATCGTCACAAATGCTGATTTGACCTATCCAAATCCTGACAGGCTCCTGCCAGGGACTGGTAGCATCGCAGCGGCAGTAACTGCGGCGTCGGGTGTTAATCCTCAGTTTGCCGGCAAACCAAACGAACCAATCGCAGCGCTAATCCGACCCAAGATATGTAGCAACGATGTGATGGTAGGCGATCGAATCACTACCGATGGCGTTTTCGCTCGTCTTCTGGGAGTTCATTTTGGTTTAGTGAAAACAGGAGTGAATGAGGATCCCGGAGATTTTGACCTCAGCACTTCGACCACAGTTTGTGAGGATCTAAGGTCAATGGTTTCCATTTTCCTCAAAGAGGGATCTCTCCCTGACGGCAGTTATTTGCGCTCAAGAACATGATTTAGACGAAAGGGTTATTTTGAAGACTCGGGAAATATGTCTGGCTAACAGGCCCAAAGGGTGGCCCGCTGAATCTGATTTTGAGTTTCGTGAGGCTGAAATTGGAAATTTGCACGACGGCGAGGTACTGCTTAGGGTTCTTTGGCTTTCGGTTGATCCCTATATGCGGGGTCGAATGAACGACGTGAAGTCATATGTTCCACCCTTTAAATTGCGCGAACCTATTACTGGTGGCGGAATTGGCCAGGTAATTGAATCTCGTGACTCGCGGTTTCA
This sequence comes from Actinomycetes bacterium, assembly GCA_021844725.1. The sequence goes on from JAKBSX010000479.1 coordinate 1,999, forward strand.
GCCTGGAGAATTTGTGCTGGCTAACTTGAGGTGGAGGGAATTTGACGTCCAGCCAGCCGATACCTTGACAAAGCTGGATCCGGATCAGGCTCCTTTGAGCGCTCATCTGGGAGTGTTGGGGATGCCGGGATTGACTGCTTTTGTTGGATTGCGGCGAATTGGAGAACTTAAACCTTCAGATACCGTCTATGTGTCTGCCGCAGCTGGAGCAGTCGGTTCTATTGCAGGCCAGATTGCTAAGATTTCCGGGGCCCGGGTTATAGGCTCGGCCGGTTCTGACCAAAAGGTGCAGGCACTACTAGAAACAGGTTTTGATTTTGCCTTCAACTACAGAGAAGTTTCGGTAACCCAAGCGCTAAGTGAGTACGTTCCCGAAGGGATTGACCTCTATTTTGACAATGTTGGAGGTGAGCATCTCGAAGCGGCTCTGTACCATATGTCTAATTATGGGAGAGTGGTTATGTGTGGAGCAGTATCTCAGTACAATTTGGACGGACGTCCGGTTGGTCCATCTAACCTGATGCTCGTAGTTACCAAGAGATTGACGCTTAAAGGTTTCATAGTGTCTGATCACAGTGATCTCTATCAGCCGTTCTTATCCGAAGCAAGTGGGTGGCTGAGGCATGGAAAGTTGAAATATCATCACACTGAGCGCGAGGGCCTGCGGCAGGCTCCGAGATCATTTATCGACATGATGAAAGGCGAGAATCTGGGCAAGATGTTGGTCAAGGTTGCCGACCCGAACTAACTAAACCCTTGCTATTGTTGGCAATCGAACAGATAAGATCAACCAGAGTAAGAAAATTCTAATTTGCAGCTCACCCTTTCCGTTATTTAAAATTAGATAATTGACTTATCTTGGCAGTTGGAGATTTTATGTCCGGTAACTCAATGCTTTCACTCAAATACTCATGGCTCGGGGCTGGAGTCTTTGCGCTATTTAGTTGTTGTGTGGCTGTGAGTGGCATGGGTCTATCATCGGCTTCACATGATGTTAGTTTGGCTGGATCGGTATCCATAAATTCCCATACCAAGCGGGCGCAATCTTTTAGTGCCTCTTTGCTGAATTCTAAAACTGAGCCATCGAAATCAGCAGATTTAACTGACGCCTCCAAAGCCGTGGTTGAAGTTCCCATTTCGGCGCCTGTGCTTGATTTTCCTCAGAATGGCGTATCTGGTTCAAACAAAGTCAGTCAGAGTGAGTCCACCGTAGAGAGTTCCAAGACTATTGACAGCACGCCTTTACCCGTAGCTGCTCCACATCCTCGAAGCATTACAATCAGGAAGGCACTGAGTGAACCGAAAGAGGGTGAAAAAAAAGGAAATAATCGCGATAAAACACACTCAAAGGTGGGGTTTGTTGTCTCACCAAACAACTTGCCAAGGCTAACGAGTACTTCCTCGTCTTCTTTTTCTACTACTACTACAACAACACTGCCGCCATCGCCACTGGCACGATTGCATGGTTTTCGTTCAAACCTGGATAAGTAGTCATAGGTCAGTTACCAAAGAGCGCCGACAAACCCCTTCCGTAAGGGAGGGGAAGGATAGCGCTAACGGCGAAGCCGTTACATGTTTTATAACCCTGAACTGATGTAACACCCAGGAATTAAGATAACTATATGAGTATCCGTCAGAGATTGTACCCAAACCCAGAGAACGAGATGGTGCTAGTTCGCCACTGCTCTG
>JAKBSX010000480.1 GCA_021844725.1 Actinomycetes bacterium
GGCATGAGTCCATTCGCATATAGGGATAAAGATGGGAACTGACCGTTTCTTTTTTATTCACTTCAACTGCGCACTAACTCAGAAATTTATATGAGTTCAGCTTCCGATAGCGTCCCGACCACCATGGCAACAGAGTATGATGGCGTAATTGAGTGGCTGCAGCAGGGCAGTCAGCCCGCGGTCAGATACAGGGCACTGACAGAACTCTCATGCCTTTCCAGTGAGCACGAGGAAGTCAGAAGAGCAAGGACAAATATATCGAAACGAGGCTGGGCGAGGGAGATATTGCGCTTACAGCGACCTGACGGCACGTGGCAACCTGACGAAAATCTCTATCAACCGAAATATCTAGCGACGAACTGGATGATGCTCATTCTCACAGACCTTGGTCTCACATCAGAGATTCCCGGTGTTAAACGCGCCTGCGATCTTTTTTTCAGCAACTGGCTGAAACCCGGCTATGATGAAAGTGAGCACGAGGTCTGTGTTGTTGGAAACCTCGCAAGAGTGCTTATAAAGTGCGGCTACGGCGACGATCCGCGAGTAAGAAGACTGGTCAACTGGCTGCTTGAAGTGCAGAAAGAGGATGGCGGGTGGCATTGTTTTCCTTCAGACACGGGCACGCTGGACTGCTGGGAACCTCTTGCGGCATTCACAGCGATTCCACGACGCAAGTGGACAAGGAAGTTAAAACAATCAGTCGAAAATGGAGCGGAGTTCTATCTGGAAAGACATCTTTTCAACGAGGGACGAAGGTACAAACCATGGTTCAGATTTCATTACCCCGTGCATTATTATTATGATGTGCTGGTTGGCCTCGATGTACTCACTGCGCTTGGATACGGCGGGGACAGGAGGCTGAGACCCGCTCTGCAATTACTTCACGACAGAAGGCTGAGCGATGGAAAATGGGCCCTTGATGCAGTCCATCCGGACTTGGGCCCTGGTGCCAAGTACAAGTTGAAGCGGAAACCTGCTCCCTTTTCCCTTGAAGAGGCAGGAAAACCAAGCAAGTGGGTAACACTCACAGCAATGATCGTGCTCAAGAGAATATCACAATCGTGAGATTGCTGTCATCACTGGAAAAGTCAGATGGCGATAAATAAGTTTAGATGTTTCAGTGTTTTAATTATCGATCATGGGTAATGAAGATTTGACAAGCTGATATTTAAAACCAGAATATTGCTATTGCAGCAATAGATTTTCGGCGGCGTGAGCATAAAAACGCAAGGTGTAGAAACAACTGAACTACAGGATATAGTGATTGTTTTTCTGGAACATAACAAGGGGGAATGATATCTCTCGCTGAGTAGTTCCTGTACAGTGTGCCGGGGCTGGAAGTTGAACAGCAGGCAAACGCGTCGCTGTATGAGCAATAAAGCGAAAGAGGTAACTGTTTTCGCCATTCAGGTATTTAAACTACTTGACCTTCGCATAGCGCTCAATCAAACTCTGCCGTGACGACAAACAGTTGACCATTCCGCTACACATGGCGTCAAATGCTGGTAAGAACAAATTCCATCTGATAGTCAGAGCCAGCTCAGCCTCGTAGCCATACATATCCAGATTGTTGGTCAATTAAACGTAATGATCTATGAGAGATCTGTAGGCTTCTGAAAAACCTCTGATCCTGGATCCAATCGGATGCTTGAAGTAGATGCCGAGGTGATGTATGAGTCCTTTTTCACCGCGATCATGCGAGTAGCTCAGGTGTCTTACCAGATCCAATATCATAGGTGCAGCAAGAATAGAGTCCCTCCCCTGCCAATCTATTCTCATCGACATATCAAGGCCGAGCCAACCTTTGAAATCAATCACATTCCAGGCCTCTTTGTTGTCACCCCTTGGGGAGTAATACTCGATATTAACTAGGTTGTCGAAATCTGAATATCCAAGAATATCCGGCGCAACAGACTTCTTGTCTGTGACTTTCGTGCTACCGTGTCCTTGAGTGCTGAGTACCTTGCCGTCATTGTTTCCGAGAATGTTTGTGCTAAACCAACCAGTTACCCTGAGATTTCTCTTGAGCAGGAATTCGGAAAGCATTGCTTTCAAACTGGTTTCGCCAGTTGCTCCATCCCTTCCAGCGATTGGCAAGTTATTGTACTGCGAAATCTGCTGCAATCCTTTCAACTCAAGAGTCTGTGATGAAGTGAAATCAACGAAACCGCAACCATTCCTCAATGCAGCGAGAGCGTAAAGCACAGATGAATCGATCGCTGGATTATTGGAATCTATCATTCTCTCAAGTTCTACTCTGTCGATTGCTGCTGGATCCCTTATCTCAGCTTTGGAAGGGGATGAGACATTTACCACATAACACGTATCAAGAGATCTGTCCTTCTTGATGTCGGCTATATCGTGCTCCAAGCACTCTAAGAGTTCAAGCAATGAGAATTGTTTTGTGCTTCTGGATTGCTTCTCTTGAAAGTAGTAGTCGGATTGGGTAAGAACGCCGCTCAGCGGGTGGAGAACAGAGAGTTCCTTTTCCAGGTCTGCGACGAAACTTCTGGGTACAATCTCATTTGCATACGCAACTTCAAGAGCCGAACGCTGGTCAATATCCCAGCCCGAAAATTCGAAATCCCGCCAGTCTGGAAAAGCTATGTGTGAGAAAGCCTCCATTTCCGTAATCATGCCATAGACAGGAAGTTCTTTCATTCGAGCAGCCAAACAACCGGCTATTAGAGTATTCCCAACCGAGCCATTCATACCAACCAGAAGAACGCCAATCTTTTTAGACATGCCAACTGTGAGCCGCAACAAAATAAAAAAAGCTGTGCTCGATATGACAACCCAGTGCGTCCGGAAGGGAAGATGATGATTAACGATCCCAACTGCGAGGATATAAGTGCCGCTAAATTCTGCCTTGGGCAAACTGATTTTAAATCGGCACTTACCATTCTGGACATTTTGGTAAATGTCACTTCAAGCGCAAATGCCAGTCTAGCAAGAGCAACCGTAAGAGAGACAGTGAATGATCTTGAAGGAGCTCTTTCCGACTTACACAGCATCGAAATTGAAAGTGATGAGAAATCACGTATTGAAGCGAAGATTCTCGCAAAGATGGGCAAATACAGAGAGGCAACATCATTGCTTCAGAAAGTGCCAGCAATCAAAAGAATCGGGATTCTTGGCAGGAGGGTCGATATCGAATCCATCGGTCTAAAGCCCGGCTTGACTCCAGATCGATGCCTTAACGGTTGGGAAACCGGTTGTGTGCTCAGTCACTTGATGGCACTTGCGGAATGGCAAACGATTGACAAGATTCTGCCATTCTTAAGCGAACAGGAAGCCAGGCCCTTCGTGAACATTTACAACGGCATGAAAAGCAGAAGAGCACTCTTTTCAATAGAGTCGTTGCGGGAATCTTCCAGAGTTGTAGATGGCATACCCGGCTGGTTCTCTTCGGATGAAGCGGCATACATGGGAAACCTCGCCAGAGGCATTCCGGCAAACAAGGCGATAGTTGAGATTGGCTCCTACTGTGGTAGATCAACCGCTTCCCTTGCTTTCGGCTCAAGCATGGGTTTCGGTGCATTGGTGCACTCTGTTGATCCGCACCTCGGATTAGTTGCGGTGCACGATAAGAGTACCCTGGGAGAATTCCTGAAAAATCTCAGAGACCGTGATCTCTATCGATATGTAGTGATGCACAAAGGCTTTTCCACAGAAGTAGC